>JAHBUW010000007.1 GCA_019637875.1 Pseudobdellovibrionaceae bacterium
TCGGGGCCCCTCTCGGGGCCCCATCGCGGGTGCTGTGGTGTCGGGATGTTGTTGTCGTGTCGTCGTTGGATGCGTAGCACTCGCGAACAATATGTTGAATCATCTCAGTCGTCGTCACGGTAGCGAAACGTGTTCATCGTGATGTTCTGTTAGACTCTTATTGCGAGGTTTGGGCCAGGTGAAAACAGTTGGACCAACTGGGTTTTCTAGAATTGCGAAAGAATAATGAATGGACAAAATCGCGTCGTTATTCGGGACTCCAACGGCGATTCCGCAGCGATATTCAACACTTTGTCAGTTGACGATTTGATCTGCCCAGAGTTTAGAAGATCGACGTCACTCATCGAGACAAGGGAGAAATCATGCGGTTGAAGACACCGATCTTTTTCGTTCTCTTTCTGGGATTGTTGCTTTCCGTTTCGGAAACTCGATCCGAGACTCTGCGCCCGTTCTTCTACCGCATCGAAAAGGACGGAAAGGTCGCGCATCTGCTCGGAACCATCCATAGTGGCGTGAACTACTCCGAGCTGCCCTCCAGCTTGCGTGAGATTGCGAAGGCCTCGGCCTCGCTGGTGATCGAAACCGACTTGATCAAAGCGCAGCCCCTGACGGACGCGGCCTATCGCTCGGGCGATGAAGCCCGCCTGCTCGCGATCTTCCAGCAGCCGGGCGCGGAGTTCATCGCGGTCGGTGCGGGACATCTACTGGGCCAGTCCGGTTTGCTCGCGGGTCTGCGGGCCCAAGGCTATTCGGTGACGGACGAGGGGCGCTGACGCACGCCACGCGGTTGGGATCAGAAGCGTCGCTTAAGTCAGGAATTTCTTGCCGATGTCTCGGCGCAAGAGTTGTCCATCCCATTTGGCGTGGGTGGACTGAGCATACGCATTGTCGAGAGCCTGCTTCAGATTGTCGCCAAGACCGATCGCGCACAAGCAGCGGCCGCCGTCCGTGACCCAGGGGCCTTGCGGAGTTTGTTGCGCGCCGGCCACCAGGAAGTAGCGCTGGTCCGTCTCTTCGAAAATGTCGCCGCGGATTTCGACGCCTTTCTTGACGGCGTCGGGATAACCCGGTGACGCCAGAATCACGCAGGCGGCGGAGACGGGTCGGTAGTTGAGTGGCCGCAGTTTTCCCCGCGACAGATCCTTCATCAGCAGACCGAAGTCATCTTGGATCAAAGGCAGGATCACTTGCGTTTCGGGATCGCCCAAACGCGTGTTGTATTCAAGGAGCGAAGGACCTTCGGGCGTCACCATGATGCCGAAGAAAACGAAACCGCGAAAGAGCGTACCGCGCTTCGTGAGTTCCTTCAGCGTGGGCTGCACGATACGGCTTTCGATCTGCTCGCGCAGCGAGGGATCGATCGGGATCGGCGCGATCGTGCCCATGCCGCCGGTGTTGGGGCCCTCGTCGCCGTCGAGCAGGCGTTTGTGATCCTGCGCGATCGGCAAGGCTTGCGACTCTGTGCCGTTGGTCAGGATCAGGTAGCTGAGTTCCCAGCCCGGCGTGAACTGTTCGAGCAGCGCGCGCTCGCCGGCCGCGCCGAAGATTTTTTTGTCGAAGTAATCGGTGGCCGCGTTTTTCAACTCCTCGATCGTTTTGCAGATCGCGACGCCTTTGCCGGCCGCGAGGCCGTCGGCTTTCAAAACATAAGGGGGCGTGAAGCCTGCGGCCGCTTGCAATGTTCCTTCGACCGTGTCGACGATGGCATAGGCCGCGGTCGGGATGCCCGCGTCGGTCATGAATTCTTTCGCGTGGATTTTTGAACCTTCCAGCCGCGCGCCTTCGGCGCTCGGGCCGACGACCAAAAGTCCGCGCTCGCGAAGTGCGTCCGCGACGCCCGCAACCAAAGGATCTTCGGGACCGATGATGACGACTTCGATCTCGGTGCGCAGACAGAATTGGATGAGCGTCTCTTGGTCTTTCCAGCTGAAGTCGTGACACAAGGCATAGCGCTTCATGCCCGAGTTCCCCGGCGCGACGTGAACTTCCGTAACGGAAGGGGAGTGCGCCAACCGATGCACGATCGCGTGCTCGCGACCGCCTTGACCGAGGACCAGGACTTTCATGCGGGACTCCTTGCCTTGAACGCTTCCAGGTGATGGAGTCTTCCTTAACTTTTTCAGAGAGGTTTGCCTATGGAAAAAATCGTCGTAGTGGCCGGACAACGCACTCCTTTTGGTGCTTTTGGCGGTGGCTTGAAAGACGTCGCGGCGGCCGAGTTGACGGTGGCGGCGGGGCGCTCAACTCTCGAGCAGGCGGGCCTCAAAGCCGAAGACGTCGATCACGTCGTCATCGGGAACGTCGCGCAGTCGGATTCGGCGGCGGCCTACCTGGCCCGTCACGTGGCTTTGAAAATGGGACTGCCGATCCACACTCCCGCGTACAACGTGAATCGCCTGTGCGGTAGCGGCTTTCAGTCGTGGGTGAACGCGGTCCAGATGATTCAAACCGGCGAAAGCCAGTGTGTGCTCGCGGGCGGCGTCGAGCAGATGTCGCAAGTTCCCTACGTCATGCGCGGCGTGCGCTTCGGCGGGATCCGGATGGGGAACGGCGAGCTTGAAGACTATCTGAACTCCTCTTTGACCGATCAGTACGCGGGCATCCCGATGGCCATCACCGCAGAAAACCTCGGCGAAAAGTACGGCATCACGCGCGCGCAGTGCGATGAGTTCTCGTTGCTTTCGCAGTCACGTTGCAAAGAGGCCACCGCGAAAAATTATTTCGCGGCCGAGATGAAGCCCTACAAAATCGAAACGAAAAAGGGCGTCGTCGAAATCGCGAAGGACGAACATCCCAAGCCCGACGTGACTCTCGAAAAGTTGCAGGCGATGAAGTCGCTCTTCAAAAAAGACGGCCTCGTCACCGCGGCGACCGCGAGCGGTATCGTCGACGGCGCGGCGACCTCGCTCCTGTGCTCGGAGTCCTTCGCGAAAGCAAAGGGCTTGAAGCCCCTCGCACGCATCGTGGGCTACGCCTCGGTGGGTTGCGATCCGAAGATCATGGGCATCGGCCCCGCCGAAGCCTCGCGCCGGGCGCTCCAGCGCGCGGGCTTGAAGCTCGACCAAATGGATCTCGTCGAAGTGAACGAAGCTTTCGCCGCCCAATACCTGGCGGTCGAAAAAGAGCTGGGCCTCGACCGCAACCGCACCAATGTCAACGGTGGCGCGATCGCCATCGGTCACCCGCTGGGCGCATCCGGAACGCGGATCATGAACCACCTGGTCTACGAACTCGCCCGCCGCGGCGGCAAATACGCCCTCGGCTCCGCCTGCATCGGCGGCGGCCAAGGCATCGCGGTCATCATCGAAAGGTAGCCGCTCACTTGTTGAAACGCGGCCCGTTAGAAAGTCGACCGCGAGGACTCTTCATTTACGTTCGAGTCCTTGCGGTTTTTTATTTCATCGGAGCGGTTTTACATCTGGCCGATGTTTTCGACCTGCGACTGACATTCTCGGAAATGTCGCCCGTTTGGAAAATCTGGATCCTGTTTCTGCTCTTCGCGGACGTGGTCGCGGCCATCGGTCTGTGGCGAGGGAAAAGCTGGGGCGCCTGGGCGTTTCTGATCGTGGCATTGTCGCAGCTCATCGCCTATGGCGCGTTTGCGGACGTCTTCGGTCCGCAAACTGAACTCCTGGTCTTTCACGTTGTCACGGTGGCGCTTTTCTTCGGATGGGGCGGGAGGTCTCTCCTCCGCCTACCGACCACTCGGCGCGGAGAGCGGCACTCCTAAGACCGGAACTCCGGTCCCTCCTCCGGTGGGCATCATGCGGAGGCTTCCTGAGCCGGCGGGAAGCGCGGGCGGAGGCTGACCGCAGTCGTAGTGCTCGGCGATCATCGGGTTTTGCTCCAGTAGTGCTTGTTTGCAACCCGGAGGCAGCGTGCGTCCCGACTGACGGTGCATCTGCACTAATCGGAAGAAGGGCGTGGAGTGTTCGTCGTCGCCCGAGTGATCGATGAGACTGAGCTGCTCGCTGCCATCGGCGAGTCCGCCGAAATCGATGCGCCAACACCAGGGACTGGGACCCATGGTCCCGGCCACTTCGGACGCGATCCAGTCCGCCCAGTCCTCGCTGAGGTATTTGTCCGCCGGTCGGCCGTCCAGTGCGTGGCGGGCTTGCAGGCACATCCGGATCTCGCCGCGGCGTTTGGCGGAATGCCCGGACATCTGGATCTGGTCGAAGATATCATTCAGCCGATGCCCCAACTCGTGGGCCAGGACGAAGCGTCCGAACTGCGGATCGCGCGTCGAACCCCAGCCCACTTGGATCGAGCCGTTCGCGCCGTAGCTCGCATCACTCACCATCCGCTGCGTGAACTGTGGATGGTCACACTGACCCGAGAAATTCCCCAGACGCTCGTCGATACTGAGTTGAGGCGTCAGCGCCTGCGCGAGCGCGTAGTCGCCTTGAAAACCATTTTCCGAGGCCGTGACCTTCGCGGTCTGATCCAAGAAGTCGTTGAAGCTGCGGCGATACTTTTCGGCGGTGGGCGGAAACGTGAAACGCGTGGAGCGCAGACGCGGCGTCGCGGCCTCACGGGTCGGCTGCGAAAACTTGGGCAGGATCTTATTCTCGATGACGCCGATGGCGGCCTGGGCGTTTTGCTCTGCCGTCGTGATCTGCTTTTCGTTCGGCAGCACCTGTAAAGCGTAGGTGAGCCGCGCAAGGCAGCGGGCCTTGTAACGATCCTGCGCACGTTCACGTTGTCGGACGTCGGCTAGTTGCTTGGCGTTCTCGCTCAAGCGGTCCAACTGCCGTTCACGATTTTTGGCCGAGAAAAATTCCGAGGTATCGAATTTCGCGGCGAGCTTCGACATCGGCGATTCGCGGTCGATCACCTCACGTAGCAGATGCAGGTTTCCACGTGACTTGATGAGAGCGCGGAACTGTTCATCCGAGGGGTTCTGCTCTTTCGCCAGAGCGGGGAAGTCGATCTCTTGGCGCGTATTCGCGGCGCCCAGTGCGACCGCGTAGTTTTTGAATTCGGGATTGGCTTCGAGATCGCGCAGGGCCTTCTCGGTGATCTCGACTTCGCGTTGGAAGGACTGAAGGCGGCTCATGTTCGGATACTTCTCTTTGATGACCACTTCCAAAGGGTAGGAAGAAATCTGCAGGCTTTCTTGATAGGGACGGGCGTAGAACTCTTCTGCCATCTCTTTCAGCGCGCCGATTTGCTCGTAGGAGAGATCGCGCAGTTGGGCGGCGGACTTTTCGGCGTCGATGGTGATCTTAAGATTCACCCGGCCGGCCATCTCGGGCCTGTGGGTTTCGAGTTTGTCGATCGAAGAGAAAAATCGGCTGAAGGCGGCCAGGCGTTTTTGCTCGGGGCTCGCTGTCCCATTGAACTTCCGGAGCGCGTCCATCGCGACCTGGGTTTCTTTCACCTTCTCGGACCACCAGGTTTTCAGAATCGCATCAAGTTTCGCGGCTTCCGCCCGCACTTCGACCTGCGGAGCCTTGCGGATCGCATCGTTCTCGATATCGTTTAACGGCTGAGTGGGTTTGTTGTCGCAAATCGCTTTCGCGCAAGCGGTCCGTCTTTCCGCGGGATGGGCTTGCGCCGCGCAGTCCGGACAATAGCCCGAGGCGGGTGTGATGCCGCCACCGAAATTTTCGAGCACCTTTTGGGATTTCTCGATTTTCTCAACCGCATCGACGCCATGGTCGCCGCGTCCGCCGTGACCGCCGTGACCGAAACCGCCGACTCCGAAAAAAAGGATCCAGAGAAGCGCGATCACTTCACGCCCCGACGGCAAAGAATCTGCTCTTCGGTGCGCTTCACGGCCACTTCATCCGGAAGCGCCGCGAGCCAGCGCCCCAGATCGCTTCCGCGCGGAATGAACAGATCGCGTTCCTTCCAAACAAGGCGAAACGTCTCCACTCGCGGCGGAACATCCGCACGTGCGGGCCAGCGCAGCGGCGTATTCTCGATCCGCTCTTTGAACTCATCCTCAAATTCACGCCACAGAGTCTGTCCACAAGGCATCGGGATCCAGCGTTCTTTACGCCCCGGCGATTTCAACCGCCACTCCCCAGCCGTCTGCTCAAACGCGATCACGCCATCGCCCGCGCCATGAAGCTCAAACTTCCAAGCGTGCGCGAAACTCCCCATGATCACCGTGAACGCAAAAACCAAAAGCATCCGAAGCATACGGAACTTATCGGAGGTAGCCGCTCACTTGTTGAAACGCAGTTCGTTACAAAAGGTAGCCGCTTCCGTTCGGAATACGGACTGAAGACCTGTTCAAAGCGAAGATAGGAGGAATTCCAGAGGTCCGGCGTTTGCTTTTGCCGATGGAATGCCTAGACGAAAGTTCGAGTGCGATTCCACGGTCCCCTATCATCTCTGCGCAAGATCTAACAATCGCGACTGGTTCGCGTTGCCGACGTCGGCCGTGTGGCGAGTCCTCTGTGACTATCTCTATCTGATTCACATGGTTTTCGGAGTTAAAATTCATTCGTTCGTATTGATGAATAATCACTTTCACCTCGTCGCAAGCTTTCCGGAGGCGAATTTGAGTGCGGCGATGAATTACTTTCTTCGAGAAACAAGTCGAGTGATCGGTTATGAGTCCGACCGAATCAATCATGTCTACGGGACTCGGATTTTCCGTTCACGAATCGGCTCATTCCACCATTTCCAGAATATCTATAAGTATGTTTATCGGAATCCGGTCAAAGCTGGGATCTATGAAAAAGTCGAAGACTATGAGTTCTCGACCTTGCATTCGTTACTTGGGCGTTCCACGCTCCCACTTCCGGTCGTGGATGACACTCTCCTCTTCGACGCGGGAACCGAGCAAATCATGGACTGGCTCAATCGGCCCACGGATGAAGAGGCATGGGAGTCGATTCGAAAGGGACTCATGCGGCGTGAGTTCAAGCTTCCACCGGTGAAGTCGAGCCGCCGGGAAAATCCACTGGAGTCGCAGCTACTTTAAGGAGCGTCGCGTTTCAACAAGTGAGCGGCTAGGCGCCCCCGGCTACCTTCCTACAGGCGCTTCTCGACGAGGAGGCGTTCGGCGTCGCGGAATTGTTCGGGCTCGACGTAGAGGCGGTCGATGATGCGCGTGCCTTCGTACTTGTGGAAGATCTCGGTGGATTGGTCGACCGGAGCGGGTTTGTCCCAACGGTCGTATTGGTCCACCACGTAGATCGGCGACGCTTTATCTTCGGCCGTGCCGGCGTGGTACTTCGACAAACGCGCTTTGGAGCTCGCCCAGATAACGTGGATGCCGCGCTCTTCGAGGGCGTTCTCGATATTTTCGGGACGTTTGCTTTCTTCCGTCGAGTGAAGCTCGACGAGCACGCGGTAGGGCTGGCGCTTCGAGATCCGCTGTGCCCACGGGTTGTCGACGCTCGCGAGATGTTCGTACAAACGATAGTCGGTGTACTTCACGTACTCGTTGATGTCGGCCGGAACGAAGAACGTGCAGTCGGGCGAGTTCAGGTAACGGATCAGCATCTCTTCGTAGATGATGCTCTTGTGATGGAAGTAGACCATCAAGTGCATATGGTGACGCGACAACAAGAAGTCGTCGAAGGTGTAAAGCGCGCGGCGGTTCAGCGCCATGTACACGCGACCCGCCACCTGATGCATGGTCAGATTCGAAAGCATCCAGTGCAAATCGAATTTTCCGTAGTTCGTGCCGCAGAAGTAGGAGTCGCGCTCCAGATAGTCCATGCGGTCGACGTCGAGCTCCGAACTCACGAGCTGCGACAGGATCGGACGGAAATCCAAACCGTTGTCGAAGAAGAAATCGTCGGGCGCGAGCAGCGACTTGTCGATCAGGCACGCGACATGCGCGGGCGCGAAATGCGGAAAGACGTGCTCCAAAGTTTTCGCGAGCGGAGAGTCGGTGATGAACTTGATCGTATAGTCTTCGTGAGTGGCGCGCGGCACACCCTCGGGAGTCAAAAGCTCGGTCTGCGCGGCCATGCGGACGCGGTGCTCGTAAATTTTAACCTGGAGCTTGTCGACGGAGGGCATGACCTCTTCGATGGCGTGGGACAAGGGCCCGTGACCGACATCGTGAAGCAAAGCCGCGATCTTTAAGATGTCCCGGTAGGCGGTACGCACCTTCGAGGAAGAGAAAGTATAACTCCGGAAGATGTGATCGAACGCGAGACCCGCGATGTGGCTGACGCCGATGGAATGCAGATACCGGTTGTGGGTCGCCCCGGGAAAGCTGAACTCGGAGAAGCCGAGCTGTTTGATCATCCGCAGGCGCTGGTATTCGGGAGTATCGAGGACGGTGGTTTCGGCATCGCTCAGATGAATGGTCCCGTGGACCGGATCGCGGATTTCCATATAGGAGTCAGGATCTAAATGCCCCTTGGATCTCGGTCAAGGTCTCCCGCAGCCAGCGGGCCTTGGCGTGTTCTCGCCGGTAAATGGCAAAGAATTCCCGGCTGGGGAGCGTCCTCGCGGGGATGGGCAGGCGCCAAACGCCCGGATCCTCGGCCAGATAGGCGGGCAGGACGGCCCAGCCGCGACCCGCCCGGACCCACTCGCGCAGGCTTTGGTAGTTGCCGGTGATCCCGCTGATCCGCAGTCGCCGGGGATCGAGGCCCCGCGCCACCGCGGCCTGCTCCAGAAGTTCATCGTGCTCACGGTAGGCGACCACCGGCAGATCTTGCAGGGCCTCCCAGCCCCGCTCCTCCGAAGGCCGTCGCGGCAAAAACGATTTCGGGATCCAGACCTCGAAGCTCTCGACGAAGAGCGGCCGCGCGATCCACTGGTCGGAATCGGGCGCGAGGTGATCGATCGCGATGTCGGTGGCGCGCGCCTCGATGGCCTTGCGGATTTCCGCATGACCGGCTTCGTGCAAAACCAGCGTGCTCTTCGTTGAGAGCCCGGCGATCAGGCGATCCAAGACTTCGCGGCGCCCATGGATGCGGACGCGGGGCGGTGCCCCTTGCAGGTGGCGGAGCGTGACGTCCCGCACATCCTCCTCCAGACCGGCGAAGCGCTTTTGCAATTCCACGTAGAGGGCTTCGCCGTACTCCGTGGGAACGCGGCGTTTCCCTTCCCCTCGTAACAGGGGCTGCCCCACGCGGGACTGCAGGGATTTCAGCTGCTTGGAGAGGGCGGGTTGAGTCAGGCCGAGCTTGCGCGCGGCCTCGGTCATGTCCGCCGATTCGCGAAAAACGACGAAAGCCTGCCACCACTGGATGGGAATGCGTTCCATGGATAACGTATAACATTAGGAATATGAGTTCGATCAAGTCTTTGGTTCCCTGCGCCCCGCGTGCATGGCAATTTGGCGGCAGAGGTGATCCATGGAAGTTTACCATCAGTTGATGCGCGACATTCTCGAGAAGGGCGACCGCAAAGATGATCGTACCGGGACCGGAACATTGAGCCTATTCGGCTACCAAATGCGCTTCAACCTGCAAGAGGGTTTCCCGCTCGTCACGACGAAGAAGCTGCACCTGCGTTCGATCATTCACGAACTTTTGTGGTTCATGAAGGGCGATACGAACATCCGTTATCTGCAAGAGAACAAAGTCAGCATCTGGGACGAATGGGCGGACGAAAACGGCGACCTCGGGCCCGTGTACGGAAAGCAGTGGCGTTCGTGGCAAGCGCCGGACGGACGCCAGATCGATCAGCTTTCGAACGTCATCGAGCAGATCAAAAAGAATCCCGATTCCCGCCGCATGATCGTGGTGGCCTTCAATCCCGCCGACGTCGACCGCATGGCGCTGCCGCCGTGCCACGCCTTCTTCCAATTCTACGTCAGTCAGGGGAAACTCTCGTGTCAGCTGTATCAACGCAGCGCCGATGTCTTCCTGGGCGTGCCTTTCAACATCGCGAGCTACGCGCTGCTCGTGCACATGATCGCGCAGGCCTGCGATCTGAAGGTCGGTGATTTCGTCCACACGTTGGGCGACGCCCACCTTTATTTGAATCACCTTGAACAAGCGAAGCTGCAATTGACCCGCGAACATCGCCCTCTCCCTCGACTGGTTTTGAATCCCGCGGTGAAGAACGTCTTCGACTTCAAATTCGAGGACATCGCGATCGAAGGCTACGATCCCCATCCGGCGATCAAAGGCGAGGTCGCCGTATGACGGGGGCCGCGCCGATCAAGCTGACGGCGATCGCCGCCATGGCCGCGAACCGCGTGATCGGCGTGGATAACGATCTGCCGTGGAGCCTTCCCGAGGACCTGAAGTTCTTCCGCGACACCACGAAGGGCGCCGTCATGATCATGGGGCGCAAGACTTTCGAGTCCCTGGGGAAGCCCCTACCGGGCCGCTACCACGTCGTAATCACCCGGAACGCCGATTACCGCTACGAGCACGAACGGGTGAAAATCGTCGAAAGTATCGACAAAGCCATCGACTTCGCGAAGACGCTCGTGCCCACCTGGCCAAGCGAGGTCTTCGTCGTCGGCGGAGGCGAGATCTATAAACAAAGCCTGCACCTAGTGGACAAGATCTACCTGACCCGGATCGAGCGCGACTATCAGGGAGCGGCCCACTTCCCCGAGTTCGAGTCGGGAGGAGGGTTCCGCCTTGCGGAAACTCGCCCCGCAACGACGAACACTCAGCCACCCACGGCCGAAACCCCGCACTACCGCTTCGAAACCTGGAACCGAATCTAAATTTGAGAACTTATTTTCGCCCGCGCATTCACGGGGCTTTCCCGGGATGACGAAGCGGGCGACGCTTTTTTCCGGAATTTTCCGAAGTCGTCCGCGTTCGCCAAATTTCTCGACGGGGATTTTTCCTTTCTTGTCGTGGAACTTTTCATTCACCGGTCTTTCCGGTTCTCTTCACCGCGTTTTCGAAACTGAATCGGTAATCTGATTTCGTTGAAGCAATTTTCTAACGAACGGAGATTCAGGATGAAGAACTTAATCATGATCGGTTTCGTGATGGTGGCGATGGTGATGGCGGGCTGCGCGGATCCGCGGGCGTTCAACGCCGGCGACGTGGCGGCAGCGGGCGCGAATGAAATCACTCAAGAGCGCGAGGCTCCAGCGGTGCAAACGAAGGCCGGCGCCATGATGGCGGATCTGGAAAGCAATTTGCGTGGTCAGGTGGTCAGCGGATCAACGCAGAATAAAACGATGGTTCGCAAGTCGGCGCAGAATCTGAATCTGACCGACGCGCAAATCAAAGTGATTTTGGCGACGACCCAAATGAGCCTCGAAGAATCGGGTGTCAGTCAAAGCGACAACCTGGAAGCACTGATTCCGGCGATCGTGAAGGGCGCGACCCTCGGTATCGGGGCCCTGCAGTTGGGAAATACGGCGGGTTTGACCAATATCTTGTCGTCGGTGGCGAACAGCATTTTGAATTCGATCGTGAACGTCTCGGGCGAGCAGGCGCCGTCGAATCTGCTGGGGCAGCTGACGAATGCGCTGTTCTCGAGCCTGGGCCAGTCGGGCGTGACCTCGTCGAACATCACTTCGGTTTCGAATAACTTGATCAGTTCCATGCTGTCGCGTTTGTCAGAGTCGAATCTGTCGAGCATGGGGCTCGAGAATCTGGTCCAGACTTTGGCGGGTGGGGTCGTGACCGGCTTGGGTCAGACTGGCATGTCCACGAATCTCTTCCAGACGGTGCTGAACTCCCTCGGTAAAGGATCGCTGTCGGGACTCACCGGCTTGGTGACGAACGTTCTGGGTGCGGTGACGGCGGGGAGCGCGAGCTCGGATTGGTTGGGTTCGCTCATGCAGGCGGTGACGACCGGTATTTCGGGCGCGATCAATATGCTGACGGGCGAAGGATCTTTGCAAGGGGGCGCCGGAAACTTTTTGAACGCCTTCCTGCAAGGTCTGTCGGGTCAGAATCTGACGCAGACGCCGGTCACCGGCGAAACGCCCGCGGCGAACAATTCGTCAAATTCGGGCGGAGGCACTTGGTCGACGATCTTGGGGATCGTCGGCACCGTGGCCCGCATCGGTATGATGTTCATCTAATTGTCCGGAGAGAAAGTCTGTGTTCCAAGAGACCCGCGGTGCCCTCCGGCCGCGGGTTTCGCCGTTTAAGGACAATCGCGAATCGGCGTGCGTACTTTTTCGATGCGGGGCTTGAGCGTGCCGCTCTGGATGTCGAAGAGGTCGCTCTGGATCGACTCGTAGACCCAGCCGCTTTGGTTGAACACCGGTAGAACGCGGCTGTGGTAAAGCTTGGAGGCTTGTTCATCGACCGCGGTCTGGATGATGACGCCCCACAAATAGGGACGGCCCGAGTTGTCGAAGTGCAGAGCGGCTCCGCCCGAGTCCCCGGGCATCGCGCCACCGTTGCCGTCAGGCACGAGGCGCCATGAATTGTGGCGTCCACCGTCGGCGATGATCATGGTCGTGGATTTCATCTTCAGCGAAGAGGATTTATCGGTCAGACTGTCGCGGCCCGTGCCCGCGATATGAATTTTATCGCCGGCTTTGACGAACAGATCGTAGGGAAGCATGGACATGGGCTCATAGGGCGCGGGGGCTGGCGATTCCAGCGTCACGATGGCGATGTCCGTGAAAGTCGAGATGTGATACTGCTCGTCGGAGCTTTTCAAGGTTCCGTCCGGATTCGTCGGGTAGTCCTTGTAGGTGTGGTGGGGACGAACACGCACGGCGGGAACTTCGAGTACGATGTCGCGCGAGTTTCGGTAGAAACGCGCGCGGACCATGCCCGGGAATTTCGTATTGTCCGCGCTGAAGCAGTGGGCCGCGGTCAGCACGTGAATCGGACTGATCAATGTCCCGGAACAATTGTTCGCGCCATTCGTGATCGAAACCATCGACTTCAGCAGAGGACTTTCTTTTTCAACCTCTTTCCCCATGATGACCACGCGGTGAAGGAGCGGATTCTCTTCCGGAGCGGGAACCGCCGAACGAAGTGCACCCGCGACGGAAACGAGCGAGCCGGGATTGCGCGGACGTTTCATGGGAATGGGGATTTTCTGTTTGCGACCTTGAGTTTTCACCTTGGGACGGCACGCGGGCGTTTCGACTTGCACTTGTTTTTCGAAAGAGCGGGCGAGCCACGAATTCAACTCGGACTGCATTTGGTTCATGAGCCAGTAGATATGGCCTTGCAGCTGGATGACGTAAGCATTGGTCGGTTGACCACGCATGGTGGTGTCTTGACCCGCCAGCAAACCCCACACCACCGAGGTGCCGTCGGGACGGATCGTGAGCGCCGGGCCGCCCATATCGCCGGACTCCAGCGATTGTGGATTCATATCGTCGATTTTCAGCATCGAAACTTTCTCTTCAGCGGATTGACGTTCCACGAGCATTTCACCTTTGGTGAGCTCGGCTCCGCGCATCCCGTAAATGCGGACGCGGTAGTCGGTGGGGACCTTCATCCCTTCCGCATCGATGGGGAAGGGCCGAGCGTTTCCGCTGAATCCCGCCGGGAAGCTCAGAAGCGCAAGGTCGAAGTTCGAAACCTTCATCGTCGAGCCGATCCAGCCCGCATCGCGCGTCGGCGCTTTCAGATAACCTGGATGAATCTTGATCGCTTCGGGGCGCATCTCGATTTCCAAAATCGAAGGGTCGCTCCAGCGCACGCGGATGTGTTCGGGTTGGGCCTGATCGGTCGTGCGTCCCGCCGGAAAGAAACATTGGGCGACGCTGAGAATATGCCGGGGTGAAATCAGAAAGCCCGAACACTGCCGAGTTTCACCGCGCAGTTCGACTTCGATCGCGACGACGGAAGGCCGAATACGGTCGTGAGTAGGGACCGCGGTTCCGTTATGTACGACGGGAATCGCGAGAGCCTTCTTCTCGGGAATCGGCAAGCGCGTGTAGGGGATCGCAAACGCGGTGGGGGCCACAAGAAGACTCAGTAAAACGAAGGGCCGGCGAAGAAAGTCCATCGATGGGTGAAAGGGCAAACGGGGGGCCGCCGGAAGGCCTCTTCGTCGTTTCTGAGGCGGGAGTGTGGGGCCGTGGGCGGGGCACGCCTGACGCCTGTCTAAAGACTGGACGCCCGCGCGCGGCAGGACTTGGTCCCGACCTGAGGAGGGGGTAAAACCCCAGCTATGAAAACGATCATCTATATATTGTTGTTGCTGGGGAGTCTTTCGGCGCAGGCCGAGACCGCCTACCTCGCGGGCGGATGTTTTTGGGGAATGGAAGAGTTGATCCGTGCGCACAAGGGCGTGACGAAGACCGAGGTCGGGTACACTGGCGGGCAAACGCCCAATGCCGTTTACAGCTTGGTGAAGACGGGCACCACGGGCCATGCCGAGTCGATCAAAGTCGACTTCGACTCCAAACAACTTTCGTACGAAGAGCTGCTGCTGTTTTTCTTCAAGATCCACGACCCGACCACGAAGAATCAGCAGGGCAACGACATCGGGACTCAGTACCGCTCGGCGATTTTCTACGTGAACGATTCGCAGCGGGCTGCGGCCGAGAAGGTTTTCACGCGGGTCGAGGGATCAAAGGCCTGGAAGAAGCCCCTGACCACCGAGATCAAACCTTTCACCAAATGGTTCAAAGCCGAGGACTATCACCAAGCGTACTTGCAGAAAAATCCCGGCGGCTATACCTGCCACTCGATTCGCGATCTGAAGTTTTAAGGCAAGTAGGCGCAGCGGAAGCCCACCCAAGGCAGACCGTCCGGATCGGCATAGGTTTCGACGGTGAAGCCATCCCAGCGATTGTCGCCCGACTCCGTACCGCGCGTGATATGCGCGTGACCGTTGGTGATGCGGAAGTAACCGACGCCGCAGTTTCCGTGAATGGTGCCGTCAGTGCCGCCGCAACCGGTTCCGTAGTCGTCATGGAGAGGGCCGAAGTTCGCCCGGTCGGGCGCGCTCATCTTCGCGTAGCCACCGTCCGCACGTGAGGCCAGGTAGTAACTTGAATCCGTGCTGGCCGAGGCGGTGGACATCGTTCCCTGGACCCACTCCGAAACGTTCCCGTTCAAATGCCAGATCTGTTGGCCATTCGAGAACGTGTACCGGGCTTTCGTATTGGCTTCGCCGGCTTCGAGCAGATCGCCGTCGTATCCGCAGGCGTTGTTCAAGCCCCAGTTTCCGGTGAACAGGCACCCGGACTTGCGGCTGCCGCCGGACCAGTTCGCGCCGACGCCTTCAATATCGCGCATCATCCCGGTCCACTGGTCGTTCGTCACCAGCGAATAGCCCGCGCCCAAACTCGAGCAGGCGGTCACGGCGTCGGTTTTCGAAATGAATCGCCAAGGCGATCCACTGGACGTCGCGGTGGCGACGCCGCCGACATCGCGGGCCTCCCACTTCATTACGCAGAATTCGGTCGTGCCCTTGCTGGAGCTGGCCGGGGCCAGGACGTAACCTGCGGGGCAACAGTTGTTCGCGGTGACTCCGGGGGGCAGGTGATCCAGGAAGGCGCTCCACTCGGTCGAGGTCCGGGTCGGCACGAAGTAGTCACTACTGGACGAGTTCGCAAGCACGCGACACATCGAAAATTCCTTCACTTGGAAGTTCGAGGCGGACGCGTTCAGGCGATAAGAGTTCGCCGCATGCGCGGGAAGAGGGGATGAAATGTAAAGTACCGCGAGGTAAAGAGCGTTCCGTGAGTTCATCGTCAACCTTCCTGGTCGGACTTGTTCCTATTACGTCGAAGTTATTATCGGCAGGTTGTGGGCGAAAGTCTAGTTTTGCCACAAAATCGAACGTCTCACTTCAGGAAATCCAAAGCGTACCGATCAGAGACAAGACACCCGTGGAGCCATGGTGGCTCACCAGATCTCAAGGAATGAGATCCGGATTCTCAAGGAGGAGGATTGTATGGGTTTGCGAATTAACACGAATACGGCTTCGTTGAACGCCCAACGCGTTCTGTATAACACGAAGCTTGGCCTGGATAAGAGCATGGAAAAGCTCGCATCCGGATACCGCATCAACCGCGCTGGTGACGACGCGGCGGGCTTGGCGATCTCGGAGAACCTCCGGGCGCAAATCCGCGGTCTGAAGCAAGCGGCACGTAACGCGAACGACGGCATCTCGCTGGTTCAGGTTGCGGAAGGTGCGATGAACGAGGTCTCTTCGATCCTGATCCGTCTGCGGGAACTTTCAGTTCAAGCCGCTTCGGATACCATCGGACCGGTCGAGCGCCAGTTCCTCAACGTCGAATATGATCAACTGATTTCGGAGATCGACCGTATCGCCGACGCGACGGAATTCAACGGCACTCAGCTGTTGGCCGGAGTGGGCGCGATCATGGATTTCCAAGTCGGTATCCGTAACAACCCCGAAATCGACCGTATCTCTTTCGACTCGTCGAAGGCGGATGCGAACTCGGCGGCCCTGGGCGTGAACCTCACGTCGGTCGCGGACAAAGCCTCGGCGCAAAACGCGCTGTCGGCGGTCGATACCGCACTCTCGAGCGTTTCGGCGATGCGCGCGGACTTCGGTGCCTTGCAGAACCGTCTGCAAACCACGGTCTCGAACATCAACAACTCGATCGAGAACATGTCCGCCGCGAACTCACGGGTCCGCGATGTGGATGTCGCTGAAGAAACCGCCGAGATGACTCGTCAGAACATCTTGTTGCAAGCGGGTTCTTCGGTCCTGGCCCAAGCGAATCAGTCCGCGAACGTTGCACTGAGCCTTCTGAATAAGACTTTCCAAGGTTAATTCAGTCACTGAATTGACCGGATAAAAGAGAGGCGCGCACCTTCGGGTGCGTGACCGAACCCCGAACAAAACGGGGAGGCAAGTCCTTGAGTCATTGATCCTAACGATCATGCCCTCAAATATTCAGCCGAGTCCACTGTACGTCGTGATCTGCTTTGACAATGTTAATCTGTTTCCTGCGCGTGGGACCCCTAGCGGGGTCCCACATTTAAGGAACGAGATTAGCGCGTGATTTTGAAACTTGCTCCGATCGAGGTCGGCGACTGCATCTGATAGTTGATGCAGCGATTCGGACTCGAGATGAACGGACCATAGCAGTCGCTGTAAAGCGAAGGCGCGCTGACGGTCATGGCCGCGGCACTCGTGATTTCCGTTAAGGTTCCGGTTCCCGAACCGGCGATCAGGTAGTTCGATCCATCTAGCGACAAAACGGTCGCTCCATAGTTCATTCCCACTGCGGCCGCCGCGACGTCGGTGACGATCGCCGATCCATTCCAGCTGACTTTCACCTTATAAGTTGTGCCACTGATTCGGAAGACGACCCAAGTTTTTCCCGACCCATCCGGCAGATAGACGTATTGACCGTTTCCGGACGCCATCCACTCCAAATTGCAATTCGCGGTTCCCGAAATAAGCTGGGTTCCCAGAATCGCCGGGGTCGCAAAATCGACGGCCTTGATTTCAAGTCCGGAAACTCCGCACTTTCCCATCAAGGTCGTGCCGGAGTAAGTGCCCAAAGGGTAGAAATCGTTGAACCCGGGTTCATTGACGGTTTGGATCGTTCCGTTCGGAAGAATGCGTGAGGTGTTCGCCGAGCTATCGTGACAGTAGCTGGCGTCCTGGTCGGCGCGCATTGCGTACGCCTGGCATCCCACAGGGGCGGGCACTCCGGAACCGACAGAGACGGAAGCTCCGGAAATCGAGAGAGGAAACAGTTGAACGGTCGAAGTGTTGTCGACGACGACCCCCAAGGCTTGGCTTGCGGAGAATCCGAAGAGCCGAATGCTCGAGGGCTGAATGGCCGCGAGTAAGGGCGTCGACGTGCCCAGGGTCACGTTTTCGGTTCCTTCGTTGACTTGGGCGACGCGGACGCGGCCATCGGTCGCGCCGCCAGCGTCGTGATCGTAACCCAGAAGATGGGCCGAGGACGAGAGTCGAGCGGCGGTCACGAAGCCGCCGGTGATCGTGTCCGGACTGCTCGCGAGCGTGACGATCTTCGTCGTCGCCGTGCCGATGGACGCGGCCGTGGTGGCCCATTGACCATCGACGCTCGAGTTATTGAACAGGAAGACGTCGCAGCCCCCACCGCCGGGAACACGTCCCACGAGTTTGCCGCTGGCGTTGAGGACCGGGACGTCCACACCACTGGTATTCAAGAATTGAAAGATGGGACCACCGGTCGTCGCGTAGGTATTCGCGGCCGGAAGCTTGATCGCGCCCGCGGTCGCGAGCGAGATCATGTGAATCTTCGGACTGGCATTCGTCAGTACCGTCGTCGTATTGTCGGTCGAAATTGTCGCGGTTCCGCCACCACCGCCGCCGGTCGAGACGCAACTCCAAGAGGATCCATCCCAACGACTGGCTTCTCCGACCGGGCAGGTCGCCGCGGGGATGCGCGCGCTGTTCGGAAGATCCACGGGTTCCCATTGCTGGGTGACCGCATTATAAGAGAGGACTTTGCCACTGCTGAGACCGCCACTGTCGATCACGGCGCCCGCGAGCCGCGAGTCGCTGTAGCTTTTGTTTACGGCATCGCTTCCCGAACTGGGAGTGCCCACGGAGGTCAGACGTTGACCACCCAAGTCGGTGGGACCCGAGCCGTTCAGCAGCCCCAAGAGCTTCGCGAAGTTCGACGATGTGAAGACGCTTTCGACGTTCGCCTGATTCAGCGAATAGCCGGCGTCGGTTCGCAGTTGAATGAAGTCACCCGGCTGTTTGCCTTGCAGGGTTTCCGCCGTGGTGGCGAAGGGGACGGCGCTCAGTACTTGGTCGGGTGACAGCAAGTCGACGGTTCCGCCTTGCGTGACGGTGACGCGAAGGTAGCGGACGTCCGCGTTGGCGGGAGTGTATCCGCTCGAGCAGTTCGTACCCGGAGTACGGACCGCGACGTTACGATTCGAAAAAATCGCGTTCATCGCCAGCGCGGGGTCATTACCGGTGCGCTTCGCGTTTCCGGCGGGCGAGCCCACGGCCACGGTGAACAGACCATCGGTCCCGGTCAAATCGACCGATTGCGACTCTTCGTACAGCAGACAGGTTTTCGCCGGATTGTAGATCTGCAGCTTCAGGGTGACCGCGCCCGTCGTGGCGTGCCCGTTCGACTCCATCAAACGACCTTGGTAGACGAAGCTTTGCGGATTCGAGGCTTGCGCCCAAGAGCCCAAAACAAAGATCGACACGGCAAATGACAGCTTAGCGAACATAGACAACCTCGTGGGTGACTTTGAATCTGGAACCTTGAGCGGGGGTCGGCCGTCCATCGCCGGCCACATTGGCGGTCATGACGAAGCGTTGACCGCGGAACACGCTCGCGAGAGGCGGCGCTTCGGGAAGGACGACCGGCGGAAGGGTCGCGTAGCAAGAGGGATCGACCCCCGACTGCACACCCACGTGGTTCGCCAACCCAGGAAAGACGACGTTGAGTTTCACGGTCACTTCGGGATCGTTCATCGCCACATTGGGTTGGCTGGCCAAAAGGAAAAGGCGATTGAGGGGAACGTTTTGCAGGTCGAGTCCGACCGTCGCGCAGGTTTCGCCGACGCGAGGAACGTAGCCGAACAATTCAACCCGACGATTCGCGCCGCGATCGACTTCGAGGCTCGCATTGGCGAGCGGGGGAAGGAACGAAGTGCGTCCGCCGCCGTCGGGATAACACGAAAGTTTATTCGGTTTGATCCCGTCGCCCGTGATGTTCACCATGTAGCAGAAAGCGAAAGCATCGGACTGCGGTGTGTAGTTCGTGGACTTCGCGGACACCGACGGATGGGGCGGCATTTGGATTTGCATGCGGGCGAGGTTTTCACCCGCACGCGTGCAGCCCGAGAGGCCTCCGGCCGCGAAGATCAGCAGGGCATAAAATGGGCGTGTCAATTTTCTCACGTCCAGCTTTTCGGCTGGGACGGCCCTTCGCTTTCGTTAAGATCTATAAAAGGACGCCGGAACGCTCGGTCTTCAAGTGTTTTCAACTTAGGTCCGGTCGGTGGTCGTCAAATTTTTGGCATCATTTTGAGACAGAACTGGACTCTTGAGTCCACGGATCGCACCGATCTAAGACACAGGCACTGATGCCTCGTGGACAAGATGTCCATGCATGATCCCAACGATGGGATCGCTCTTTAGGAGGAAGAGACCGTCAAGGAAGGGGAATACGATGGGATTAAGAATTGCGACGAACGTGATGTCATTGAATGCGCAGAAGAGCTTGGGTGGTACGAACCGCGCCATGGCGACCTCCATGGAGCGACTCGCTTCCGGGTTCCGCATCAACAAGGCCGCCGACGATGCGGCCGGACTCGCGATCAGCGAAAACCTACGTGCCTTGACCCGCGGTCTACGCCAAGCCAACCGTAACGCGAACGACGGTATCTCGCTCGTTCAGGTGGCGGAAGGTTCGCTCAACGAAACTTCGAATATGTTGATTCGCCTGCGGGAACTCGCGGTCCAGTCCTCTTCGGATACGATTGGCGATACGGAACGTAAGTTCCTCGATGTGGAATACCAACAGCTCAAGTCCGAGATTCAGCGTATCACCGAGTCGACCGAGTTTAACGGATACGATCTGCTGAATGGATCGGGCGGCGTGATCGACATTCAAGTCGGCGTCCATAACGATCCGTTTAAGGATCGGATCTCGTTCAATGCTTCGGCGGCGAACGCTTCACTCGAAGCCTTGGGCCTGGTCGCCGAGACCATCGCTTCCAAGCAAGGGGCGCAGATGAGCCTCGATGTCGTGGATAGCGCGCTGACTTCGGTCAACGCGATTCGCGCGAACTTCGGTGCCCTGCAAAACCGTCTGGTTTCGACATCACAGAACTTGCTTGTCGCCGATGAGAATTTCTCGGCCGCGAACTCGCGGATTCGTGATGCCGATATTGCCGCCGAAACGGCCGAGATGACCCGGAACAACATCATGCTGCAGGCGGGGATTTCGGTTCTCGGCCAAGCGAACAACGCCCAGCAAATGGCCTTGAAGCTGCTGAGCTGACTTTTTCATGTGACCCAAATAAAAAAGGCTCTCTGGAAACTCCAGGGAGCCTTTTTCTTTTAGAGCTCGTACGAAGAACTACTTCGTGTCTTTGCGCTCGACGGATTCGCATTCCATCAAAGATCCGCCGTAGATCTCGACGCAAGTGTCTTTCTTCACGATCACCTTCCGCGAAGCGCAACCGGTCGCGAACAAGCCCAAAGCCAAAAGAGCGGCCATCATCAGTTTCATAAGAACCTCGTTGTTTTCGGAGAATTTGCCGCGCGACCGGCTTGCTGTCACGGCTGAATTTCGATTTCGGTACCGACGGGTACGAGTTTCGCGATTTCCTTCACTTCCGAATTCGTCACGGCGATGCAGCCCGCGGTCCAATTGATCAGATAGTGCCACTTAACCACGCGGTAGTCGGCCCAGTCCTTCGGAAGTCCCCAGCGCTCCCAGGACTTCAGGTCCGGCAGTCCGTGGATCATGATGTCGCCACCCGGATCGACGCCCAGACTTTTCGCTTTTTCGACGTCGTTTTTGTTCGGGTAGGAGACCCGCAACGAAAAAAAGAAATCGCTGTGCTTGCTATGGGCGGTGATGCGGTAGCGGCCTTCCGGCGTGCGCATGTCGCCTTCGCGTTCTTTCGGTCCATCCGGTGAATTCCGTCCCAAAGAAACGCGATAAGACTTCAGGACTTTGTCGCCCTTCATGAGTTTCAATGTCTTCGCGCCTTTTTCGACGATTACGCGATCGGCGACTTCGGCGAAAGCATTGAGCGACAACAAAAGGGTCAGGGCGATCAGCAGTTTTCCCATGACGGGAATCTAGCACGAGCGGGGCGAGTTGTCCCCGAAGGCCCTCTGTCGAACGGATGGACAGATAAAATTGGCAAAACCGACGCCGTAAAAGCGCCGGTTCCTGAAGGGATGGTTAAAGACGGCAGGCGGGACGACGGCCCGCCGCTTGCGCGGCCTGGTACTTTTGCAGGGCGGGGGCCATTTTCGCTTGCAGGCCCTGGATGCGCGTTTCGTTCGATGGATGCGTGGACAAGAACTCGGGGGGTGAGCCTTTGCTTCCTTCCGCCATGTTCTTCCAGAGCTGCACGCTGTCTTGCGGGTTGAATCCCGCCTGCGCCATCAGATCGAGGCCGATGACGTCGGCTTCGGATTCGTGCGCGCGTCCGTAAGGCATGACCGCGCCGAATTGCACGCCGACGCCCAAAGCGCCCATGCCCAGCTTGAACGCGTTCGAATTCGGATCCACGAAGATGCTGCCGATGGCTCCGGCGATACTCATCCCCAGACCCGAAACGGCATCCGCCGACACGCGTTCGGCCGAGTGGCGGGCCATGACGTGACCCACCTCATGACCGAGCACCGCCGCCACCTGATCTTGCGTGCGCGCGACTTTCAAAAGTCCGGTGTGCACGCCGATCTTTTTTCCGGGCAGCGCGAAGGCATTGGCCGAGTCGTCTTGGAAAACGACGACCTCCCAGCCTTGACTGTCGGGGGCGACGGCCACGATGGCGTTAGTGATGCATTTCACGTATTGGTTCTGCGCGGGATCGTGCGAGATCTTTTGCTTTTTCTTGATCTCTTCGAAGGCTTGAAAGCCCATTTGATCCATCTCTTTGTCGTTGACCGCCATTAACTGGCGACGTCCGGTCGGTGAGGTGGAGCAAGCGACGACGGTGGTGAAAGCAAGAGCGACGGCGAACAAATACGGGTGCAACTTCATGCGGTGATCCTCAATTCGGTTCGGTGATGATCTTTTCTTTTTTTTCGGTATCGGGGTCGGTCGGAGCTTCGACGGGCTTCGGTGTTCCGGGCTCGCGTTGCGGCGGTTCCGCGGGGCGAGTGGGTTCGCGCTGCGGATCCTGCGGCTTTCCCGCGGGAGGCTCGGGAGTTTCGATAGGGCGCGGTTTGTCGGCGGAATCTTTCGTCATTTTTCTTTCCCTTCGTTTGAGTTGAACTCAAACGCTCTCAACAGCAATTCGAATGCCGCCGCAGGACTGGAAAAATGGGTCAGAAGCTGCGCGCGATCTCTTCAATCTGCTCCCAGAGGTTCATCGAAAGCAAATCATTCCCCAGCAGATGCACCGAGTAGTAGCCCTTCCCTTTGCCGCGTTTCGCGTCGACGGGAAGTGTGCCCGTTCCGCCATAGTCTTCGAGCCACTTGGCGCGGATCTGCAACGAATTGCTCACGAGGTACTGGTTGAATCCTTCCAGATCCGCCGGCCCCGATTGCGTCCACTCAAAGGGGGAGAGCACCAGATAGTTTTTGTCTTGCGAAACCACATCGTGCTGCTGGTAGCCGACCTCGATGTTGTATTTGAACTTTTGTTTCGAAGGGATACGCGCGGTGAAGATCAAATCCAGTTGGCCCGAAAGGAAAAGCGAGTCGAGATCACGGTACTCGTAAACATCCAGCTCGATGCGTTTGATGTTCATTTTGTGGAAGAATTGATCCGCGAAGCTCATCGCGATGGGCGCGAGCCCCTCTAGCGTGCCGACGCGCAGTTCATCGATGTCGGCTTGGCGGGTCACCGACATCACTTCGGCTTCCAAACGTCCCAGGCCCCGATGAAAAGCCGCGGAAAGATCCAGCGCGACCTGCGTCCAACCCGATTTCCGGCGCGAGGAGCGGTCGAGTAAAACGACTTTCAACTCGGCTTCGAGTTTCTGAATTAAACGCGAGAGCTGGGGCTGGCTAAGCCCCACGTGCACGGCCGCGAGGGACAGATTGCGGTGGGGAACGGCCTTAGCCAAAATCGAGAGCTCGTAGGTCAGGTGCGAAATCGCCTTCATGCCTTACGGATGTAATTGAAGAAGGCAACGATGCCAAGCCCCAATGCCACCGTGTAGCCGATCACCGCGAGGGCCGGTAAGCCCAGGATGAGCTGCTGGGCGGGGAAAACCGCCAGAACCGAGCTGCTCAGCAGAAGCGCCGCGATCACCAAGCCCAAGAAGATCAGGTGAAACGAAGTTTCGAAGGTTTTACGTAGATCTTCGGCTTCTTCGATCCGTATGCGACTGGCGTAACCGGGGCTGTTCACCTTGCGGATCCAGTGGTGCATTTGGCGGGGCAAGCTCGCGATAAGCGACTTGGAATCTTTCGTCAGCTGCGCGAGTTCGTAAGTGAGCTTCGCGGGATCGTATTGATGGCGCACGAGTTCGCCCGCGAATTCCAGGGCGTGGCTTAGGATATCGAAATCGGGATCGATACGTCGACCCAGGCCCTCGATTCCGATCAGTGATTTGAAGAACAGCATGAGCTCGGCGGGGACGCTCACCTGGTGCGCGCCGGCGATGCCCGCGGACGACATCAAGATTTGTCCCAGCTTCACGTTCCGCAACGTCATCCCGAAATAAGGGGCGACGAGATTCCGCAAATCGCGCGCGAGCGCGTCCGCATCGGCGGTTTCGCTGTAGGGCGCGAGATCCAGGTACTCGGCCGCCAGACGCTCGTAATCTTCGCGCGAAAGGGCCAGCATCATATTGGCGATCGAGGATTGGGTCTTCGAATTCAGGCGGCCGACCTGCCCGAAGTCGATCAAGCCGATGCGATTGTCGGGGTAGATCAGAAAATTTCCGGCATGCAGATCGCCATGAAACAATCCGTCCATGAAAACCATCTTCAAGTACGTCCGCAGTCCCGTGCGCAAGATGTCCTGGCGGTCCGCGCCCTGTTCCAGCGCGCGATCCGAGCTGAGGGGGACTCCGTCCAAACGTTCCATACACAGGACGCGTTCGGTGACCAGACTCATTTCCACCGTGGGGATTTTGATCTTAGGCTCGTCGCGGAAGTTCTCTTGAAAACGACGGATGTTGTTGGCTTCCGCGATGAAGTTCGTTTCGATGCTGAGCGCTTCGAAAAATTCTTGCACGATGTCTTGGGGGCGGAAGGCTTTGGATTCGGGGATGTAGGTTTCCACGACGTCGGCCAGGAAGAACAGGACGTTGACGTCGTCCTTGATTTTGGCGGCGATGCCCGGGCGCTGCACTTTCAGGACGACGCGACGACCGTCGTGCAGGACCGCCGCATGGACTTGGGCGATGCTGGCCGAGCCCAGGGGCTCTTCGTCGATACTATGAAATGCCGAACGGTAGTCCTCGCCGAGATCTTCGCGCAGGACGCGGTCGATCTGATCGAAGGGTAAAGGCTGGACGCGATCGTGAAGGCGGGCGAATTCATTCGACCATTCCTCCGGAACCAAATCGGGGCGCGACGCCAAAAGCTGCCCCAGCTTGACGAACGTGGGGCCGAGCTCTTCGAACGAAATACGAATTCTTTCCGGAACTGAACGATGCGCCGAGGCTTCATCGGGCATCCATTTTTCCAGTATGAAGCGTCCCAGGCCTAATCGCTCGGCGAGCTCCGCGAAGCCGTGCTTCGCGAAGACGCTGACGATCGTCCGCATCCGACCGGCGTTGCGCAGAGTCCGACGAATTTGCAAGCCCCGGCTGACCAGGCTCATCGACGACCCCGGCGTCCACCGTCACGACCGCGCGCTTTTTTCGAAGACTTCTTGCCGGACCCGCTTTTCCCTTTCGGTCCGCCGCCGCGGTCATTTCCACCGCGTCCTCCGTCGTCATCGCGTTTTTGGAACTTCGGTCGTGATTCGATGCGTGCGTCGTCATCGATTCGGCGGCCACGGGAGTCGCGGTCCCCGCCGGCTCCCAAGCGCTTCACCGATTCGGGGTTCCGGAGCGCCTCGGTCGGGGTCAGGCCCCGTTTAGCGAGGGCTTCACGCAATTTCGCTTCGGGATCGAAGCGACCTCCTGAGCTGGGCGTCGTGCTGGACGACTCGCTCGGCTTTTGCCGATTGCCCGCGGTCGAGGTGGTGATCGGACGTGGCGTTTCGCGAACGGGGGGCGCGACCGCTATAGAGCGACGGCCTTCGGGCGCGGCCCGGGCCGTGGGCGCAGGGCCGTTCCGGCCCGCGCGTTTTTGTTGGCGCTTGTCGTTGAGGCTTCCCGGTTTCGGTAAACGGGTTTCGCGCGCGACGGTTTCCGTACGTGCCGCGGCTTTGGCGGCGCGGCTGCGCCCCTTACCCGCTTTGGGTGGCGGTGCCGACTTCTTGCCTTTGCCGCCTTTTTTCACGTGAATGCGAACGTTCTCTTCGGGATCGTCGGCCAAAAAGTCGCCGTCGACGGGAAGTTGATCCAGATCGAGTTCGTCGATTTGGAATCTCTCCATGCGACCTTTGGGACGATCTTTCGAGCGCTGGGGCTTTGCTTCGGCTTTCGCGCCGGATCCGCGGACCAATTCGAAATCGACTTGGCCCAAATCCACGTCGGCCTCCGCGACCCGTACGCGGACCATCTGACCGATCTCGAAGGCTTCGCCCGAGCGCGAAGCCACCAGTCGCAGCTGATCGGGATCGAATTCGTAGGTGTCGCGGGCGCTTTTGCCCAGCTTCTCCAGGCTGACTAAGCCGTCCACTTCGAACTGGCGAAGCAGTACGAAGACGCCGAACTTCGTCACGGAAGAGATCATCCCGTCGAACTCTTGGCCGATGAACTTCTGCATGAAACGGGCGCGTTTGATGGCTTGAACTTGGCGTTCCGCTTTCACGGACCGTTGCTCGGCCGCGGACAGCATCGTGCCCGCCGTCGCGAGGTCATCTTCGCTCATGAGGCGATACTCGCCATTTTTCATGACCAACGCTTTAACGAGACGGTGCACGATCAAATCGGGATAGCGGCGAATGGGTGAAGTGAAGTGCGTGTAGAACTCGAAGCCCAATCCGAAGTGACCAACGTTATTCGGACTGTACTTGGCTTGCGACATCGAACGCAGCGCCAGGATGTTCAGGATCTGCGCTTCCGGTTTACCCGAGAACTCCTCCAGAGCCTTGGTCAGGCGTTTTTGCAGCTTTCCTTGCGAGAGGTTCACGCTGCCGCCGAAGTTGTGCAGGAATTTGTCGAGTTTCGCGATCGCCTCTTCATTTGGCGGTTCGTGAATGCGGTAGATCCCGGGCACTTCTTTTTGCGAAAGGAACTTACCGACGGCGACGTTCGCCGCGAGCATCATCTCTTCGATCAGGCGGTGCGCGAAGAGTCGCTCCGACTTCAGAATGTCGATCGGCTCTCCGCCGGCGTCGATGACAAGTTGGACTTCGGGAATTTCCAGATCCAGCGAGCCCTCACGGAAGCGTTTCGCCATCAAGAGCTTGGCGAGTTGTCCCGCGCGCTCGATTTCGCCGACGACGTGATCGAGTTTCGAAATTTTCTCTCCGTCGAGGATTTGTTGAGCCTCGCCGTAGGTGACGCGCGCGGCGCTGCTCATGATGGCTTCGTAGAAGTCCGTGCGCTGGACTTCACCCTGGAAGTCCATGTGGATTTCCGAAACCAAGCACAGGCGATCTACGTGCGGGTTCAAAGAGCACAGTCCGTTTGAGAGCGCTTCGGGCAGCATGGGCACGACGAAGTTCGGGAAGTAAACGCTCGTGCCGCGATGGTAGGCCTCTTCGTCGATCGCGGTGTCGGGACGGACGTAATGGCTAACGTCCGCGATCGCGACGTAAAGAACGAAACCGTCGTCGTTCTGTTCGACGTAAATCGCGTCATCGAAGTCTTTCGCCGTCGCGCCGTCGATTGTGATGAGCTTAAGCTTGCGCAGGTCGCGGCGACCTTTCTTGTCGGCCTCCGGCACTTCTTCGGGAATTTCGGCGGCTTCGCGTTCGACTTCGTCGGGCCAAACGGAAGGAATGCCTTGGGTCAGGATGACACGTTTGATGTCGTTCATCGGATCCATGGAGTCCCCGATGACTTCCGAGACTTTGCCGGTGAAGCGGCCCTGGTCGGGATACTTGGTGATTTCCACCGCCACCAGCTCGCCGTCTTTCGCGCCTTTGTCTTCGCCGGGCGGGATGATCAGATCGTGTCCCCAGCCTTTAGCGTCGTCGCGCAGAAGTCCGCCTTTATCCAAGTGGTGGTAAGTGCCGACGACGGTTTTCAATCCGCGGTCGAGGATTTTTATGATTTCGCCGCGGTAACGATCGCCACCGCGTTCGCGTTCGACGGAAACCATCACGCGATCGTTCGTCATGATTCCGTCCATCGATTGACGAGGAATATAGACATCGGGAAGTTCGGGGTCTTCCGGAATAAAGAAGCCAAAGCCGTCGGGGTGACGTTTGATTCGTCCCGTTTGGGTCTTCGTCGATTTCTCGTTGTTGCCGGACCGGTTGTTGGAACGTGGAGTTTTGAATTTCATGTGTTGTGAGCCTAAATGTGGTTATGAGTCTTGGCAAAGGGCGAACGCCTTTGCGAATAGAGAGAGAATCGGAAAAGTGTGCTGTCGGGGTTCAGAAGAGAGTTCGCGATCAATTCGGAGATCAAACAGAGGGCCGATATTTGCGGATGGAATTCGGGCCTGATCTCAAAGAATCAAAATTCGGAGTTGCGTTCAAGTTAAGATCCCGGCGGACGCCGTGCTTCTGGTCCGAAATCGCGTCCGGGGGTCCTGCGTCATCAGAATTTTTTAGGGGCAGGACTCTAATTTCAGGACCTAAGTCGAGGTGAGGCGCAGCGGCAACAGCTCACTTTGCCTCTCAGCGCTAACAGTTATGAAATCGCGCTTCGTCAATTCGCGTGAAACGCAACTCCCGCGCGGTTTTCAAGGCGATCAAAAATTCGTTTTTGAAAAGCAAGATGCAAGCGAATTGACCAATCCTTGGTGGGGAAGCTTGCCGAAACTTCGGGCCAGTGAGCACAGAAAAGCACACAAAAACAGCGTCATTTCGCGCTTCGTTTGATCTCACGCAAACAAATCCTGATTGCTTCCATATTTTTTCATCCTTAGGATTCGAAGGTGAAAGCACGTCTTCCAACAAGCGCAACGACGGAGGGGAACTTCGCCTGAGCGCACGGAAAGAGGACATCTGCCGCGCGAACCGCAAGGGAAGAACGGCAGGCCGCTGAAGGATTAGGTTCAAAGGTTTGAACAAAAATGATCAAGCCGTTAACGTCTTAGTTAACGCAACGAAAGGATCGACAATGACAAAGGCGCTTGTATTGGCAGCAGTGACAATGATGTCTACTTCTGCATTCGCATCTAAGGCTCGTATGGCTGCACTGGGCGAATCAGTGACTATCGCGGACGACGTTCAAGAAGTTTTCCGTAACCCCGCTGAAATGTTCGGTTTCGGTGACCTGCTCACGATCGAGTACGGTGGACAAGCTGAAGGCGGCTTCTTCCGTTCTTCGGGCGACACTAAGTATGGTATCTACTTCGGTAACCGTTCGGCTTCGTTCAACGCAGGTATCGACGCGTTCAACAACACGACTCCCGCTCCCGCGGTGACTCTGCTCAACGAACAAAACCCCTTCGAAGTGTTCTACGGTTCGAAAATGGGTGATTCGGCTTGGGCACTGTCGTTCAAATACTCGAACGCAGCTGACAAAGCGACTCCGAACCGCAAAGTGAACACGATGGGTCTGCGCGCAGGTTACAACACTGACGCATTCGAAGTGTACGCAGCTCTCGGTTTGGCTGGTAAGTCGGAAATCGACGGCGTGGTCACTGCTCAATCGGACCTGTCGGTTCGTATCGGTGGTGAGTACTTCATCGGTGACAGCATCGCTTTCGTCGACATTCAGCAAAACTCGGGCAAAGTCACTCCCAACGGTGGCGCCGATGCTAAAGCTTCGACTATGAACTGGACAATCGGTTACGAGTCGAAAGTTCGTTCGGAAACAGCTCACTTCTTCTACGGTGCGAAACTCGCGTCGACAGAAGCGAAGCAAGATCCGGCAAAACAAACTTCGATGAAACTCCCCCTGTACGCAGGTGTGGAAGCAGACGCAGCTTCTTGGTTGGCAGTCCGCGGTTTCATCCAACAATCGGTTCTCCTGAACTCGTCGAAGAACGACAACGGTACAACTTCGGTTGATACTGAAGGTCTGAACGACACTGCAACTGGCCTGGGCGCGAGCCTGAAGTTCGGAAAAGTCTGGATCGATGGTACCCTGTCGGCTAACGGCACTGGTAACCTGAACACAGACAACTTGTTGGCAACAACAAGCCTGAACTACTGGTTCTAATTGAACCAAGGTTCTTGAGAGCAATCTCGAATCGACCCCGGGTGATGAACCCGGGGTTTTTCTTTTTGTGGAGGACTCATGCGGCTTGGAATCCTACTTTTGAGTTTGAGTCTGCTCGCTCTCCCTTTGGCGGAGGCCTCGAAAGCGCGGATGTCGGTCATCGGTCCCGCCGTCTCTCTCCCGGATGATTTCCAGGAACTCTTTCAGAATCCCGTGAAGGCCTTCTCCGTCGACGATCAGCTGAGCCTCGAGTTTGGCCCTCAAGGCGAGGGCGGATGGCTGATGAGCCTGTCTAAGGCCTCGAAACTTTCCGTTTACGTCGGTCATCGCACCGAACTTTTTGATGACCTCGTCGCCGAAGCGGCAAACGGACTCCTTCCCGAGCAGAACCCCTTCGAAATCACGTATGCTTCTAAAAATGAGGTCAGTGCTTGGGCCTTGTCACTGTGGCTCTCGAAAGCCCGCAATAAGACCACCTCCGCATCGGTCGAAGCGCAGGGCCTGCGCGCGGGTCTACGTTTCAATGAGTTCGAGATCTATGCACACGCCGGTTTTCGCAGTCCTTCGAAGATCGATGGTCTTCTGACCGCGCAGCTGGACTCGCAGTACCGCTTGGGCGGTGAATACGGAGTCGAAGACATGACTTACTATGTAGACGCGCAAAGCACGCGCGGCCGTATCGCTCCCGACGGCGGCAACGATGCCCGTCGCGGCTGGGACGAAATCACGCTCGGGTTTGAACATCTCGAAGAAGATGCCGAGGCTTACGCCTTCTGGGGCGCGCGCCTAGTGAACACGCGCATCGCACGCGATCCGGCGAACGCGGTCACGCTGAATCTCCCTTTCTATTTCGGAGTCGAATCCAAAAGCTTCGAAGGCGTGCAGTGGCGCGCCTACCTTGAGCAATCCATCATCCTCAATCAACGCAAAGATGATCCGGGTACGGGCTTCCCGGCGACCGCCGACAACGAAGGCCTCAACGACACCAAAGCGGCCCTCGGCGCCAGCTACCAAGGTGGCCCGATCCGCATCGACGGCGCCCTCACCGCTGCCACCACCGGCACCCTCACGACCGACACTCTCCTGACCGAACTCAGCCTCAACTACCTCTTCTAGAAGGTAGCTTCTACTTTCCAGAAAGTACCTGCTACTTTCCGAAAGGTACCACGTACCGCGTGCGGTACCATCTACCCTGCGAAGCAGGGTAGATGGTACCTTTCCGGCGGTGTCCGGGGCGCGGACGGTTGCGGGGCCGGGGACGGATGTCCGGGATAGGGTGGAATTGACGGGCTTTTGGTGGTGTTTGGGCTTTGCAGAAGGGCGGATCCGGCGACCGGAGGTGCCCTATGATGAATTCGAAAACGACACTCGCTCTTCTTTTTGTTCCTTTGTTTCTTGGAGCTTGCGGAGTCGAAATCCGCGATAAAAACCAAGGAGACCAGCCCCCCATGTCGGCGAATGTCCGCCAAGAGGGGTGGATCACGATGTCCGGAAACATGTTCACCATCGAGGAAGGCCTCGAACCCAAAAGCTACCGCGTGAAATTGCGTATCCCTGATGAGGTTCGTTTCGTTGAGCGCACCGATCGCCGCACGCTGGTGAAGAAACGTTTCTGGATCGACAGCCGCGAGATCACCGACGGCGAAGTCGTCAGCGGTGAGTCCTACGAGTACGCTTTCTTCCGCACACCCACCGAAAATCTCGCGTCGACGACCGTACACGTGCCGATGGACATCGTCGTCGAAAGCACGATCGCTCACGACAAAATCGAAATGACGAAACCGATTCGCCGCCTTTACCTGGGGCCGAACGCGGTCATCCAAACGGGAAGCGCGAATTTCGAAATGCGCGCCGAGCGTCTGCTCGCCGAACCGGGAGCGCGCATCGAAACTTTCGCGAAAGGCGCGAGCGGCAGTCAATCCGGTGGACAAGTCAGACTGTTCATCTGGAAAGGCATCGGCGACCTGCGTATCGAGTTGCGCGGACAGCATGGCCTCAACGGAGCGGCGGGTCCCGCGCACGGCGGTCGGGCGGCTGACGGCGCGGCGGCAGGCACGCAGCGGGCGAATCACTGCAAACACATGGCGGGCGGTGGTCCGGGTGCGAACGGCGCTATCGGAAATGCCGGCGGGGCCGGAGGTCACGGCGGTTCGACGGGCTCATTCGAAATCGAAGCGACGGACAACTCTGAATTCAAGGTCCAAGCGGTCTTTGAGCCGGGCCAAGGCGGCGCGGGCGGCGAGGGTGGCCCCGGTCAACCTGGCGGTCACGGAGGTGCGGGTGAAAGTCGTACGGTGATCTGGCGTGAACGCGGCATGGGGCCCGACTTTCACGGCATCCCGATGGTTCACCGCGACGAGTGTCCGCGAGGCCCGAACGGTCCCGCGGGGCACGCCGGTCCTCCCGGCGCGCGCGGTCAAGATGGAGTCCCGGGTGGCACGGGATTCTTCTGCCTTAAAGTGCGGGGCGTTTGCGTCGAGTAGTTTACTTGCGCGGACGAGGCGGAGGCGAACGGGGAGTCGGTGTCGGGGAAGGGGTCGGCGTGGGCGTCGGAGTCGCCTCGCCCACCTTCGGGAAGTCCGCGAAGTTCGGCGGATATCCCAGACACTCCCAGCGCTCGAACGAAGTCGTGCGCCGAGTGGCGGCTTTGTCGCAAGTTTCCCGATCGTAGAAGAAACACTCGTAGTGCGTCGGCGAGTTCGCCGTGCACCACGGGCTGGTTCCCAGAAGATGGGCCTCGGCGCGAGGCCCGCTCAGCAAAAGGCCGAGAAGAAAAATCACTCGGCTTTCTTTTCCAACTTCAAATCGAAATAGTCGGGCGGAATGAAGTCCGGCTCGTGCGGATAACGGTAAGCTTTGTAAGAGGCGAGATCGGGTTTGCCCGAGCGCTCGTAAACGCGGCTCCAGAGCTGAGCCAAAAGCGCGGCGGAGCGGCCCATGTGCTTCACCTGAAGCTTCCGGAACTCCTTCGCCATCTTGGGTGTGATCTCGCGTTCGGCGGCGGTGCGGATCTCCATGCCTTTGTCGTTCTGTACGCTCGAAGGCTTCTTCACCTTGTCGACTTTCAGCAGGGCGGGAAGATCGCCGGCCGAAAGCGTACTCAACGCGCGCATCTTTTCCACGGGGTTTTCCAGAAGCAGGAATGCGATCTCTTTATTCTTGGCGGGGTCACGTTTCGTTTTCGGGAGCGTTTCGGCCTGTTTGAGCAGGCGACGGGCTTCTTGGATCACTTCCAAAGTCAGGCGCTCGTCTTGGTGGTTCACGGCAACGTCTTCGTAGAAGGAGTGGATGCCGCCGTGACCCGCTTTGTAGCCGTCATAGTCGGCGGTGGAGTGCAGGGGTTGGCTGGCGTCGCCGACGAAGTGACCCATGATCGCGACGTTCACCATCCACTCATAGATCGACTGGTTGAAGGCGAGTTTGTCGTCTTGTTCTTCTCCGCGGTTCGTGGGTTTTTTGGCTTTTTCCGCGATGCCGGCGAAGTCCAAGCCGCGGCGGACGAACTGATCCACGCGCCACCACACCGAACCGAGTTCGCGGTGAAGCGACATGATCTTCGTCCCTTCTTTATACTGGTTGTCTTTCCCTTCGAATTCGATTTGCAGTTTGCGGTAGTCGATGCCGATGTCCGAAGGAAGAAGGCCGATGACCTCGGGATCGATGAAGTGCGTGGGGCCGTTGATCGCGGTGATCTCGGGGCCTTTCGAACGCCATGAGGTATCGGGGATGTTGCAGAGGCTTGCGAACATCGGCACGCGCGCCCGCAGGAAGAGCGAGAGATTTTCATCCGCCACCGAGAAGATCGCGGCTTCGCATACGACCTGGTGACCGCGCATTCCCCAAGCATTGGCCTTGACGTTGAATCCGACGACTAACGCGAAAATCAGCAAAAGCGACTTACCCATGACGACCCATCCCTTTCGGCGTTGAATGGCGTTGATAAAAACCCGCAAGCGCCACGATTGTCACGACGTACGGCAGGATCTGGATGAATTGGACCGGCACGTCGACGGCGCCCTGCAAGCGGATTTGGGCGGCGTCGATCAAGGCAAAGAACAGGCAGGCGAGCAAAGTCGGTACCGGTCGCCACGCGCCGAAGATCACGGCGGCCAGCGCCATGAAGCCGCGTCCCGCCGACATCATCGGCGAGTAGCTGGCCGAAATCAGAAGCGTCAGGCTTGCGCCTCCCAAGCCGGTGAGGAGTCCGCAGGCCGCGAGCGCTCCCAGGCGGATACGTACGTCAGAGAGGCCTTCGCTGACGAGAACCTCGGGGGCTTCACCGGCGAAACGCAGACGCAGACCCCAAATGCTGCGGTAATAGAGATAGAGGACCAATCCGATCAACACGGCGGCGAGCGCATAGAATTCCAAGCCCATCATCTTTTCGGGGGCGAGTGGCGGCGGTGAGCCCGTCGTATCGAAAAGAATTTTGGTGATGAAAGGCGCGAGCCCGAAAACGAAAAGGTTCAAGGCCGTGCCCACGATGATCTGGTCGGAACGAAAACGCAAAACGAACAGAGCCTGAATCAAGGCCAACGCGACGCCCGCGCCCATGGCCGCCGAGAGGGCCAGCCACGTGGAACCTGTCAGCAGCGCCGTGACCGAAGCGGTCAGCGCGCCGAGCAACATCATTCCTTCGAGTCCCAGCTGCGCGACGCCCGCGCGTTCGGACAAAAGGCCGCCGATCGCCGCCAGCATGAGCGGCAGCGCCAAACGCGAGACCGAAAGAAAGAATTCCGCGATCAAGTTTTCGATGCGGCCTCCGTTCTATTGAAGACGCTCTTCAGGCGTCCCAGCGGCAAAAGTTCGCAGCCGATGACGGACAAGATGATGATGGCCTGAATCACTTTCGCGAAGTCGCGATTGATGAGCTCGGTTTCCATGTCCAAATCCGCGGCGCCCTTATGCAAAAGCCCGAACAGAAGCGCGGAGGGAATGACCGCGAGCGGTTGGTTGCGCGCGAGCAGCGCGACCGCGATCCCCATGAAGCCGTACTCGGGTGAAAATCCGTAGCGGAGTTTGCCCGACGATCCCAAGATGTCGTTCATCGCGACCAAACCCGCGATGCCGCCGGCGACCGCCATGGCGACCACGATCCAGCGTTTAACGGGAAGGCCTTGGTGCTCGCTGACCCGCGCGTTCCAACCCATCGCCCGCCATTCGAAGCCTATACGTGTTTTCGCGAAGAACCACTGAAAGAAGAAACAAAGCGCGAGCGCGACGAGGAACGAGATGTTGAGCGGGCTCGACGGCAACCATCTTTGGATCGGGTCCCAAGCCATCGACGAGTAAAAGGCGGGGAGGAGATCTGTTTCCGGATTTTGCGAAGATGAGCTTTGGAATTTCTCGACGACGAAGAAACTCAGCAGCCCCACCGCGATGAAGTTCAGCATGATCGTGACGACGACCTCATGCGAGCCGCGATAGGCGCGCAGCCAACCCGCGAGGCCGCCCCAAAGCGCGCCGCCGCAGAAGGCGGCCATGACGGCGACGGGGTACGCGATGGCCGAGGGGAAATCGCCCGTCGTGAAAACCGTGAGCCCCAAAAGCGAAGTCGCGAGCGCGCCCATGTTGAGCTGCCCTTCGCCACCGATATTGAAAAGGCCCACGCGAAAGCTGATCGCGACCGCGAGACCGGTGAACATGAGCGACGTCGCGTAGAACAAGGAAAGGGCGATGTCTTCGGGCGAGGCGGTGCCGCTCGTCCAGAGGATACGCAAAATCGTCGCGGGGCTTTCGCCGGCGACGGCCGCGACGGACAGACTCAGCGCCAATCCCAAAACCAATCCTGTGGCCGATTTCAGAAGCGCGTTCATTGTAACCCCGCCATCGCCCGGCCGACGACTTCGGCCGAGAATTTTTCGCGCGGAAGCTCCAAGCGCAGTTCGCCGCGGTAAAGAACGAAAATGCGGTCGCAAAGCGAGAAGAGCTCGTCGACGTCGGCCGAAACGAGCATGGTCACCGCGCCGTTCAGGCGCGCTTCGCGGAGTTTGTCGTGAATCCGCCGCGCGGCCAAGATGTCGATGCCGCGGGTGGGGTGGCAGGCGCAGATGAATTTCGGGCGCGCACGGAATTCCCGCGCGGCGACGACCTTTTGTTGGTTGCCACCCGAAAATCCCGAAAATATCTTTTCCGTTTCGCGGGGGCGGACGTCGAAGGTCTCTAGGTCGTGTTCGAGTTCGACGCGCGCCTCGGTCCAACGCATGAGTCCGCGTTGGCTGTGGTCGGCTTCACGTCCGAGGACGTAATTCTCCAGCGCGCTGAATTCGCGGATCGCGGCTTGATTCAAACGGTCGGCGGGAATCCAGGCCAGGCCCCGCGCTTTCAGCTCGGGAAGTCCCATGACGGTCAGGTCCGCTTCGTCCCAAGTGACCTCACCATCGATGAGGAATTCACGGGGATGGACGAGCATCTCGGTCAGCTCGTCTTGGCCATTGCCGTCGACGCCGGCGAAGCCGACGATTTCGCCGGGCCGAAGCTGCAAATCCCATTGGCCGAGCCGTCGGTGCGGATTTTCGCGATGCCGACCGCCGCGGACACGGATGCGTACGCCCGCGTTTTCGCCCAAACGAACCGCCGCCTCGTCACGAAGGGGCGGCAGCTTTTCGCCGATCATCTTTTCGGCCAGACTGTGTTCGGTTTCCGTGCCGATCGCGCCGGTCCAGACGAGCTTTCCGCGCCGAAGCACCGTGATGGTGTCGGCGATGCTCAAGACCTCTTTGAGTTTGTGGGTGATCAGGATAATGGTTTTGCCTTCGGCCTTCAGCAGCTTCAAACGTTCGAGGAACGGGGCGACTTCTTGGGGTGCGAGGACCGCCGTCGGTTCATCCAGAATCAGAAGCTCGCTCGGATGGGCGAGCGCTTTCAGAATTTCCAGACGCTGCTGCTCGCCGACGGACATTTCGCGAACGGGTTTATCCCACGGCACCGGGAGTCCGTAGTGGGCCGCCAGTCGTTCGGCGCGTTCGCGTAAACGGCTTCGATTCAAAGGGACGAGCGCGCGTGGTCCAGAGACACTCGCCGTGACCTCGAGTGCGAAGTGTTCGAGGCCCGTCAGATTTTCGGCCTGCATGAAGTGTTGGTGAACCATCGACAGGCCCACCGCTTTCGCTTGGAGCGGCGACGCCCACGGGCGCGGGGCGCCTTTCCAGAAGATGCGTCCGGTGTCGGCAGTGTCGAGGCCGAACAGGATTTTCATGAGCGTCGATTTGCCGGCGCCGTTTTCGCCGATCAGCGCGTGGATGCCGCCCTTCTCGATGCGCCACGAGATATCGTCGTTCGCGGTCGTTACTCCGCAAACCTTGGTTACGTTCTCGATGGAGAGCAGCGGTGTGGACATCACTTCTTGGTTTGGTAGTAGTCGGGAACTTTGATTTTACCGGCCAAGATATCGGCACGGAGCTGCTCGAGTTTCGCTTTGGCTTCGGGAGTGATCAACTTTTCGTTGTGTTCGTCGACGGCGTAATCGATGCCTTTGTCTTTCAGGCCGAAGCGCGCGACACCGGCTTGGAACTTGCCTTCTTTGACGTCGCGGATGGTATCGAAAACGGCGACGTCCACACGTTTGAGCATGCTGGTCAGCACGGTGCCCGGGCGCATCCAGTTTTGGTTCGAGTCGACCCCGATCACGAATTTTTTCTGCGTCGCCGCGGCTTCGAACGCGCCCGCGCCCGAAGCGCCAGCTGCGACGAAGGTGACGTCCACGCCGCCTGAGAACTGCGCGAGCGCGAGTTCTTTCGCCTTCGTGGGATTGTTCCAGGCGTCGCCGGTCACACCGATGTAGTTCACCGTGACCGTCGCTTTGGGATTCACTTTTTTGGCTCCCGCGGAGTAGCCCATCTCGAAGCGGCGGATCAGCGGAATGTCCATGCCGCCGATGAAGCCGAGTTTGCCGCTTTTCGAGGTCAACGCGGCCAAGGCGCCGACGAGGAACGAACCTTCATGTTCTTCGAACAAAAGCGCGCGCACGTTGGGCGCGGAGACTTCCGCGTCGACGACCGCGAATTTCTGCTCGGGAAATTGTGCCGCGACCTTTTTGACCGCGTCGGCCTGGGCGAAACCGACGCCGATGATGAGGTCGAATTTTTTGCGGGCAAAGCCGCGGTGGAAGTTTTCGAGAGCGTTGAGGTCCGAAGCTTCGACGTACTTCAGGTCGATACCGAGTTCTTTTTGCGCGCGGGTCGCGCCGACGAAGGCCGCCGTGTTGAAACTCTTGTCGTCTTTGCCGCCCTTATCGAGGACGAGTCCGACTTTGAGTTGAGCGAAGGCGACGGGCACCACCAGCACCTGGAGGAGAATCAGGCGCAGGACGAAGCGAAGCGGATTCGGCGACATGGCGGGCTCCTTTTTGACGCGGACTTTAGGAACTGGGCGAGCCCACGTCAACCGCCGAATTCCCTCCAAAATTCAGGTGTTTAGTTCCATTCCCGAGGAGCCGGGAATTGCTCAAGAATAATAACTGAATAGCATATACTTAATCAATAGATAATCATATAGTTCAGCCATGGACGCCGAGACTTCCCTTCCCCTGTCTTCTCAATTTTATAGCCCAGACCCTCGGTCTTTCAGTACGGCGGTGACGGCGGGAGCCAGTCTCGGAGTTCGGGTGTTTGCCGAAGGCGACTGGCTTTACCAGGCGGGTGAAGCGCCGACCTTCATCTTTGTCGTGAAGTCCGGTGCCGTGAAACTCACTCGGAACGTTTCGGGGCTTCGGGGGCGGATGGGCCATGCCGAATTTATCACCCGTATCGCGGGGGGCGGAGACATTCTGGGCGCCCGGGCGGTTTTGGCGGGAGAGCGTCTTCAAGAAAGCGCCCGGAGCTTGACGCGTACGGAAGTCGAAGTCTTCGAGTTGAGTGAGATCTTACGCATCATGAGCGGGCCGCCGACACTCTTGCGTACGCTTTTGCATTCACTGGGACAGCAGGTCGAAGACAATGTGGCGGAAGAAGCCCGCCGCTATCTGGCCAGTGTGCAAGAGCGGATCGCGCAGTGTCTTTTGGGCCTGGCGGATCGCTTCGGTGTCGAAGCAAGCGAGGGAATTCGTATCGGTCTTCGGCTGAGCCGCAACGAGTTGGCGCAGCTTTCGGGAACGATCAACGAATCCCTGTCGCGTCATCTGACCGAATTGAAGGACGAAGGCATTTTGGGACTTCGCGGAAAAGAGATTTTCGTCAAGAACCGCGCAGCGCTGATGGCGAAAGCGGGCATCCTGAGTTAGCGTTGCGGGTCTCAACCCCAACCAAGGATGCGACATGTACGGCAAGACTCTGGGACTTCTCGCGCTGACTCTTTTCACGAGCGCCACCGCTTTCGCTAAACTTCATACGAAAACCATCGAATACAAAGAGGGCGACACCGTTCTTGAGGGCGTCCTTTACCACGACGACAAATTCAAAGGCGCGCGTCCCGCGGTGATCGTCGTTCACGAGTGGATGGGACTCGACAACTACGCCAAATCGCGCGCCCAAGAACTTGCGGCCCAGGGCTACATCGCACTGGCCGCCGACATCTACGGTAAAGGCGTGAAGGTCACCGATCTGAAGCAAGCCGGGGAGCTCGCGGGCAAATACAAATCCGACCGCGCGCTTTTGCGTAAGCGGGCGCAGGCGGCGTTCGATACGCTGCTCGCGCAGAAGAACGTAAACAAGGACCAGATGCTGGCCATCGGCTTTTGCTTCGGCGGCACCACGGTTTTGGAACTCGCGCGCGCGGGCGCGCCCGTCGCGGGCGTCGTCAGTTTCCATGGCGGTCTGGACAGCCCGACGCCGGCGGATGCGAAAAGTATCAAAGCTAAAGTCCTCGTCCTGCACGGCGCGATCGATCCCTTCGTGAAGCCCGCCGAAATCGCGGGATTTTACAAAGAGATGGATGACGCGAAAGTCGACTACCAGTTCATTTCCTACGCGGGCGCCGTCCACAAGTTCTCGAATCCCGAGGCGGGGGATAACGTCGCGTCGGGCGCCGCCTACAATAAACTGGCGGATCAGCGCTCGCAAAAGGCGATGCGCGCGTTCTTCGACGAGATCGTACTGAAGAAGTGATGAGTAGCGTCTCGGTATGAGGCGCCCCGGGCGCCTTTTACCGAAACTTTGCTTACGGATTTTACAGGACCAGCCGATCTAATCTAACTATGATCAGAGGGAATGTCCTGAAGCTCTTACGGGTAGGGTTCGTCGCCACCTACGTTGTTTTTCTTGGAACCATATTCCAGAACTGTGCTCCGAGTATGGAGATGGCGAACCGTGAGCCGTCCATGGAGCGGTCACTCGCATGCGCTGATCCGAGCTGTAGTGACCTGATCGTGGAACCCTCTTCTCTCAATTGTGAATTTAATGGTTTTGTCGTCGAAAACGGCGTCGGGATCTTGGCGTATAAAAGTTCCGCCGCGACGACCTGCGAATTTGAAACCCGCATTTGCACCGATGGCGAGTTGTCGGGTCGTTTCGAATTTCCGGAGTGTGACCCGGTGATGGGCGCGAAGAAACTCTGTCTTTTTGACGGGAAAGTCGTGCCTCATGGAAAGTCGGTCGATGCGTACTCAACATCCAACGGTGCATGCGAAGTTCAGAAGCGTGTGTGCAGCGACGGAATCTTGAGCGGCAGTTTTCAATTCGCGAAATGTAAAAAGGAGGGGCCGCTTTCGTGCCTCTTCGGCGGAAAAACGATCCCTCACGGAGCGACAACAAAAGCCTACGCCCTCATGAATCCGGTCGGCGAGGACTGTCGATCCGAAAATCGGCTCTGCTCCAACGGAGTTCTGAGCGGAGAATTCACCCATACGAGTTGCGCCCGCGCGATGAGGTCCTGCGCGGCGGACCGTCAAACAATCGATCACGGGTCGAGCGCCGTCATGTACGCGAGCGCGTCCGTTCCTTTCGGACAAAAGTGTCAGCGGCAAACCCGAAAATGCGCGGACGGCATCCTTTCCGGAAGCTACGGATACGGCACCTGCGTCGAGCAGAAGCCCCTCGACTGCAAAATCGGCGACGAGGTCGTCGCCCACGGCAAGACCGTCAAGGCCTATCGGGTCGCGAACGTCGGCTTTGAGGGCGCATGCGAGCCGGAGACCCGCGTCTGCACTGACGGTGTCCTGTCCGGCAAGTTCAAGCACCTCGCCTGCGAGCGGGCGGCGGTACCGTCCACGATCCACCTCTATATGAAGGGAAGCGGCGCGAACGGCCACGCCGGCACCGATCCGGAGAAACCCCTTAAAAACCTGAACGGCGTTCTCCGGGCCATCACGAACACCTACGGCCAATTCAAAAAAGACATCGTGGTGAACATCCATCCCGAAACATACGTGGATGAGGACGTCCAGTGGACTTACGCTTCGCCCGATCACCGCATCACCTTCCGTCCTTGGACGGGCATGAAAGGTCGCCCGAGGTTCCTGCGCACGAGCTCGACCGCTAAATCTTTCTTTTCGGTACTGGCCGTCAATAACAAGCGTAGCAACCTGCACTTCTATCAGCTCGACATCGAGGGCTACCACGCCGGCATCAAACTGAACGGCCTCAAGGACGCCCGCGCCGCGTTCAACTCGCACAACTCGGTGAAGGAGTGCTTCTTCCTGAAGATCGGCCAGCTACACGTGGCGGGCGAAACGGAGCACGCTTACTCGGCCCTCGGAATCGCCAACTCACGGAACAACGAGATCAGCGGCAACCGCTTCTACCACATCGAAAACAAGCCGGGCGTTGAGTTGGGGAAGATCCACGCGATCTACGCTGCTTATTCCGCGCATGACAATGTCATCCGGAACAACTTCTTTGTGAACGTTAGCGGGTATCCGGTGAAATTCCGCGACGGCTCGAACAATAACCTGGTCGAGGGGAACCTCTTCTGGAAAACCAGCAACCATCCTTACGGGCTGGTGGTCTCGGACAATCTGAATTACGGCGTCGAGTGTCCCAACATCAACGTCGTGATGAGGAACAACTACTTCGGCACCAACTACTTCGATCAGGCCGGCGGCGAGCCCGGGCACATCATCCATCCCGACCGTAACTACGATCACTGCGCCCTGAAGACCCCGCGCTTGCGCGGCACCGGTAACATTCGGGTGAAGCACCTCAGCGAGCTGCAGGATCTGTGGAATAAAAAGTAAACGCCCGCCCGTGCGGTGACTTCTTGCTTGGCTATTCGGAAGACCCGATCTATCTCTCACGAGGCATGCAGCTCAAACCCGTGGGACATCTCAAAACCTGCTACCCCGACAAGTTCGGGGTGCCCCGTCAGCCCGGCCTCGTCGAGGCCGCGTGGGGTGAGTTGATCTTCGAGCGGGAGTGGCAGCCCGAGCTCGCGCTCGAAGGCATCGAAGAGTTCAGTCACCTCTGGCTCATCTTCGGCTTCCATAAGAACACGAATCAAGTTTACCGTCCGAAGGTGCATCCGCCGCGCCTGAAAGGCGGTTCCATCGGCGTGTTCGCGACCCGCAGTCCGCACCGCCCGAACGATCTGGGACTTTCGCTCGTGAAGCTCGAAAGGCGCGAGGGCGCGCGGCTTTGGGTCTCGGGGCCGGACCTGGTCGACGGGACGCCGATTTACGACGTGAAACCCTATCTTCCCATGGTGGAGTCGAAGCCCGATGCGCGCGCCGGCTGGGCGGCCCGCGCCGACGCGGTCCGGGCCGAAGTCGAATGGACTCCCGAAGCCCTGGTGGGGCTGGAAGCATGGATGCGCCGCCGCCCAACGGCGGGGGAAAGGCTGAAGACCTTGATCGAAGAGAGCGTCGCTTTGGACCCGCGCCCCGTGGTTTACCGCGGGTTCGAGGGCGAAAAAGACGCGAAATATCGGCAGCTTCACGCGATCCGTATCGAAGGCGGGGACGTCCATTTCGAGTTCCCCGAGCCGAAACGCGCGCGCATCGTGAAGGTCGTCCCTCAATATACCAAGACTGAATAATGTATTTTCATTGATCCCCGAGGCCCGCCCTTGCTAAGCGGTGAGGCAACCAAACACTGGGGGGATGAGATGCGCCAGGTACCCGTACTGAGTCTGAAGGCCTTCACGGACGGAGCGGACAACGAACGCCGCCGTTTCATCGAACAACTCTATTCCGGCATCAAAGATTACGGCTTCATCATCCTGAAAGATCACGACGTTTCGTCGAGCTTGCTTCGCCAAGGCTACGATATTCTGGAGCGTTTCTACGCGCAGCCGACCGAAATCAAAAAGAAGTACGCGGGCGTCCACGGTGGACAGCGCGGCTACACTCCGTTCGGCACCGAACACGCGAAAAATGCGGCGGTCATGGACTTGAAAGAGTTCTGGCACGTCGGTCGTGAAGTTCCCGAAGGTCACAATTTGGCGAAGTACTATCCGAACAACGTTTGGCCCTCGGAGATTCCCGAGTTCCGTCCGACCTTCGAGCAGCTTTACTTCAAGCTCGAAGAAGCGGGCAAAGCGCTCCTGCAAGCGCTGACCTTGCCGCTCGACGTGCCCCAACACTACTTCGACAACATGGTGTCGGAGGGGAACTCGATCCTGCGTCTGCTGCACTATCCGCCGATCCCCGCGGGCACCGATCCGCGCTGCCTGCGCGCGGCTCCGCATGAAGACATCAATCTGATCACGATCTTGCCCGCCGCGACCGCGACGGGACTGCAACTGAAAGATCGCGATGGCACTTGGCTGGACGTTGACGCCGAGCCCGACACGCTGATCGTCGATGCGGGCGACATGCTCGCGCGGATCACGAATGAAGTCATTCCTTCGACCACGCACCAAGTGATCAACTCGCCGGAAGCCGGTCAGAAGAGCCGCTATTCGATGCCCTTCTTCATGCACCCGAATCCCGAGGCGATTTTGAGCTGCATCCCGAGCTGCCGGGGCGCGGGCGCGAAGTATCCCGATATCTCGTCGCATGATTTCCTCATGCAACGTCTGCGCGAAATCGGGCTTTTGAAGTAGTCACCACTGCGTCGGGCGCGGAGTTCCGGATCTCGGAGGGGGAACGGGTTCCGCGCTCGATGATTCAATCGAGCGGCGGGGGATTGTCGATCATCTCTTGGTAGTCCGCTCCGTAGCGGCCGTTCGGCACCAACATCGTCGCCAACCGCCAATTCGAAGTCGCCAGAATGAAACGTCCGTGGCCCACGCCCGGTGCGTAGGACCAAGTCGTGTTCACCGAGGCCGCATCGGGCCAGTAGTCCGCGCCGACATTCACGAGATAGCGTGCCGAGGCGCGATCATCGGCTCCGCTCGGATCGTCCAAGATCAAGCGGGTCTCCATCGAGACGAAGACCGCGCGGATATCTTGGGGTACGATCGTATTGTGCGTGCCGTAGCCGTGACCAAAATCCGGATAGGCCGGTTTGAAAGAAACGCCCGAGGATTCGTTCCTCATACCCATATTAGAAACGTGCGCGAACGGATAGGTCCACGTGTCGGTCCAGGGGAGGGCATCGTTTCGCAACTGGCTCCATGTCCGTGTTGACTGCGAAAGTACGAAGAGCTTCAGGTTGCGATACTGCACTCGCGTATTGGTGGCGGTGTTGCCGTCGGCCTCGAACACTTGCATCCACGTATTCAAGATGTAGCACCAATCGGGTTTCGTATGCGGGAACCACGAAGGAATGTCGTCCTTGGCGGGGGACTGCATGATCGGTCCCGGTCCCCTTTGCCAATCGAATCGGATGTCGGGAATCGCGGCCTCGTGAGATGTCGCTTGTTGGCTCGTCACGATCGCTTGCATCTTGGCGGTCACTGCGGGGTCGATTGGAGTCGGTGAGGCCGCGGGAGTGGGTGTCGGAAGCGACGACTCGATATCGACATCCGTAAAGCCGTCCGCGGGCATTTTGCAGTTGATGAAGTTCGTCGCGACCAAAAACATGAACGCGCTCGTTGCCAGCAACTGTTGAATTCTATGTGAATCTGAACGTCCCACAGTCTCTTGTCGGTCCATCAGTCTAAAGGCTAGAGGAGGATAAAAAGGACTTCTGCGATTCGATCTTGAATCCTGGATTTCGTATCGGAAAATGGAGTTCTTTGCGGAGGGAGTTCATGAAAGCCGGCCTTTTTTTTCTCATTTTGATTTGTGCGGTTTTTGAGACATCCTGGACTCTCGCGGCGTGCACCTCCCCCACTGCGGCTGAAGGTGTCCGAAACTATTTTTCGGACGACAAGAAATACAAGCTGTGCGCGCGCGATGTCTGGAACGATTTCGTCACGACGGGGACTCTCACCTCCTGCTCCAAAGAGGCCGAGATTGAATATGATCCGGCGCAGACGGCATTCAAATACTGTAATGGTTCGAATTGGGTGAGGATCCTTGACGTCGATGCCGGCTTGGGGAGCGCATGTTCGGTGCAAGGGCGGCAAGAGTACAACGCAACGACCAAAGAGCTTCTTTATTGTGACGGCACCAACTGGCGAACCATGGCTTCGGCTTTCTGTCCGACGGGTTATATCCGGGTTCCGGGAGATGTCACGTTCGGGACTTCGAATTTCTGTGTGGCCAAATATGAAATGAAAAACGTGAGCGGAGTCGCTACCTCCGTTCCCGCTGGAACCCCTTGGGGCAGTATCACGCGCAATGGTGCGCGGACCCAGTGCGCGAACTTGGGCACGGGTTACCGGCTGATCTCCAATGCGGAGTGGATGACCATCGCTCGCAACATCGAGCTCGATGCGCGCAACTGGTCGGGTGGCAGCGTAGGCAGCGGAGCCGTGAATCGTGGCAATACGGAAAACGGCGGTTTGCAAGCGGCTTCCGCGAACGACAATCAATCCTGCCTTGGTACGGGCCAAACCTGCGATCTGTCGACGTGGAACCGTTTGCGACGAACGCATTGGCTATCGAATAACCGGGTGATTTGGGATTTGTCGGGCAATATCCGCGAAATGATTTATGATGATTTCTCGAGTTTGGGGACCTCGCCGACCTTCGTTTCCGGGGTGGATGTTTGGGTCGAGCATAGTACCTTGTCGGCGACGAATCGTACGCTTCTTTCGCCCTCGTCGAGTTCACGAAATGCCGCTGAGGGCATGGGACGTGCGCAAGGACAAAGTGCCAGCGCCGTTCTGGTCGAGCGCGGAGGCGCGCAAAATTTCTGGGACTCCGCCGGGATCTACACGGTCTTGATCTCAGGTGATGCCACGGGATCGAATTTCTATCTTATCGGATTCAGGTGTACCTATACTCCCTAGTACAGCATGAGCTTCGCGGTCTCGAGGAGCGCGTAGTCCAACCAGCGATTCGAGCCGATGGGCGTGTAGTCGTTGTGGATGTAACCCATGTGGCCGCCGACCTGCTCCATGTGCAGATGCACGTCTTTGGACAAATCGGTCTTCAAGAAGTCGCTGCCGTCGATGAACGGATCGTCCGCGCTGGTCAGAATGATCGTCTGGCGATCGATCTTGGTCAGATGACTGCGCGAGCTGCAATTCGTGTAATACTCCATCGCGCTTTTGAAGCCGCCCACGGGGGCCGTGAAGTAGTTGTCGAATGCGCCGATGGAGTTGAACCAGCTCATGGAGGGCGGCGCTTTCATCAAGCCGTCGCGATCCATGTCGCGAATCAAGACTTGCAGGTACGACATGAAGTAGACCGCGTAGGCCTTGTTCGACCACGCGTCGAACCACTCGGTGGTTTTTTGCAGATTGATCGGTGGATTCACCGCGATCGCGTAATCGGGAAGATCCAGGGGATGTTTCGCTTCCGCCTGGGCGAATTCGTCGAGCGTGAAGACGTTCAGACCCGGCAGCACGCGGCTCATCAGCAAAAGCAGCGCGTTCGCGCTCATGGAGAAACCGATCGCCATGATTTTTTTGCCGGGGAATTCGGTGCGCAGACGTTTGATCACGGCGCCCAAGTCGCCGGACTTCCCGCTGTGGTAAGGCTCGCGCGCCAGTCCCTTGCCTTCGCCGCAGTTACGGTGGTTCATCAGACAGACGGAGTATTTTTCGCGCAAAAATTCGTGCGCCACGCGCTGCATGTACTTCGATTGCGCCGAGCCCGCCAGGCCGTGGAATAAAACGACGACGCAGTCCGAATCTTGATCGTAGAGGCGACAAACGACGCGGTCGCCGTCGGGCAGTCCGACTTCCAGGCGACGGCCCGGCTGACGAATGCTGGGTGACCACAACATCTCCCCCAGGATCGTCTGCGAGTGACGATCCGGAGCCCACAGCGGCGGCTCACATGGCAATAGGGGAAGGACTTTGTTCATCGTAAATCCACTTGAATGGTTGAACACCCAGGGCTCTCCCTTTAGATTTGCCATAGGACCTCATTTCTTTCAATGCGGACCGCGTTCAGCCCATGGGCTGGTAAGGATTTCGTAAGTGTCGGACGCCTCCTCCCCATCCCTTTCTCGTGAGCCGAAACCCTGGAAAAAAGGGCTCATCGCCGTGGCGTTGATCGTCGTGGTCTTGGGGGTGTTTTTGCTGGTCCGGCCCTCGGGGAACGAATCCGTCCCGTCGCCGACCGCAGGCGATATCGCCGCGAGCGGCCCCACGGGCGCGCCGATCAAAGAGTCCTCGTCCGTCGGAGCGATGCTGGGCGCCCTCGAGGCGAAGCCGATGACTCCCGGCGAAGGTATCCCCACGGACATTCTGGAAGAGATGCAGCGCTGTTTGCGCGCGCCGGAGCTTTCGGCCGAGGGCTTGGGTGAACCTAAGGAGGCCTCGGCGACGCCGGACCCCGTGCGGGTTTTACGGACCGAGGAAGCCCTCGTCGAGATCGAAAAGGATCTTGGCCCCGCGATGATGCAAGGGGATCTCTGGACGGATTGGATCGTGCGTCTGCCGGAAGGCATGGACCGTAAGGTTCATCTGGAAAACATCGAAGACGAGGGAGGGCGGATTCGGCAGAACCTTTCGCTTTTCCAAATCGATCAAAGCGGTAAGGCGATGCGGATTCCGCTGACCGAAGCCGAAGAACTCAATCCCGATATGGTGATGATTTCGAATCTACTGAACGAGGGCGAGATCCATCGCAAAGAAACGTCACGCTACTATCAGTTCGCCGGCGGGGAGCGTTTGGAGCTGATCGAGCTCGACGGTCAACCGACCGAGCTCGAAATCGTTCGCGGCGAAATCTTTTTCCGCTGCGACAAGATGGAAGGCACCGAGAACTGCACCTGCATCCGTTAGGATTGCAGGCGGGTCAGCGATTCCCGTAGGGTGACGACCTGATTGCGGGCGTCTTCCAAAAGTTTGCGGTCGGCTTCGACGACCTCTTCGGCCGCGTTCTTCACGAAGTTTTCGTTGTTCAAACGTCCCGAAAGCATCGCGATGTCTTTGTTCGCCTTCTCGATGGTCTTTTCGATACGTTTGATCTCTTCCTCGATGTTCACGAGGCCTTCCAGCGGGATGATGACTTTCACGGTCGACTGTTCGCTTTGGCAGAGTGCCACCGCGCACTTCGACAGCGAGCCTTCGGCGCCGATGTCGAGAGTTTCCAGACGGGCCATGGCCATGATCGAACCCTTGTGCGCGCCCAGAACTTTCTGTGCGAAATCGTCCGACGGTGCCATGCGCACGTTGATCTTCACGGCGGGCGAGATCCGATTTTCCCCACGGATGTTACGGATCGCCGAGACGACGTCCTTGATCAAATCCACTTCGCGTGCGGCCGCATCCGAACCGAGCGCGAGCAGATCGCGATCGTTGCGTGCGGTCGGGTACTGGTCGACGATGCAAGCTTCGCCTTTCAGCGGGAGCTTTTGGTAAAGCTCTTCGGTGATGAAGGGTGCCAGCGGGTGCAGAAGGCGCATGATCCGGTTGAGGACCAAAGCCATGACCGTTTGGGTCGCCTGCTTTTCCGCGGGCGATCCCGAGGCGTAGATGGGCTTACAGAACTCGATGTACCAGTCGCAGAAGTCGTACCACACGAAGCTGTAGAGCGCCGAGGCCGCGTCCGAGAAGCGGGTTTGCTCCAGTGCTTCGTCGACGGCTTTCATGGTTGTGCCGAGCTTCGTGAGGATCCACTGATCGTAAGGCGAAAGATTCGCTTTTTGCGGCAACATCTTCGCGCCCTCGGGGCCGGGCTGGAAGTCCTGCAGCGAGCCGAGCGCGAAACGGGTCGCGTTCCAGATCTTGTTCATGAAGTTGCGGTAGCCTTCGGTCCGCTGTTCGCTGAACTTGAAGTCCTTTCCGCCGTGCATGTGCGCCAGGAACGAGAAGCGGAGGGCGTCCGCGCCGTACTTTTCGATCAGCTCCACGGGATCGACCGAGTTGCCGGTCGACTTGGACATCTTGCGGCCCTGGGCATCGCGGACGATGCCGTGCAGGTAGACGTGACGGAAGGGGACGTCGCGACGGAACTCGAGTCCCATCATCACCATACGCGCCACCCAGAAGAACAGGATGTCGTGTCCGGTGATCAGGAAGTTCGTCGGGTAGAAGGTTTTGAGCGCTTCGGTCTCTTCCGGCCAACCCATCGTCGAGAACGGCCAAAGCGCCGAGCTGAACCAGGTGTCGAGGACGTCTTCATCCTGCGCGATCGTGGGTTTACCGCACTTTTCGCAGGAGTGCGGATCTTCTTCGGCGACGGTGATGTGTTCACACGAGGTACAGAACCACGCGGGAATACGGTGACCCCACCACAGCTGGCGCGAGATGCACCAGTCCTCGATGATCGACATCCAGTGCAGGTAAACCTTCGTCCAATTTTCGGGTTCGATTTTGATCGTGCCGGATTCGACCACGCGCTGGGCGGGGACGGCGAGGTGTTCGGTCTTCACGAACCACTGCTCCGACAAGAAGGGCTCCACGACCGCGCCCGAGCGCGAGCAGTGACCCACGTTCAGCGAGTGCGGCTCTTCTTTTTCGAAGAGTTCCTTGGCCTTCAGGTCTTCCAGAACTTTTTTGCGCGCTTCCACCACCGAGAGACCTTGGTAGGGACCCGCGTTTTCGTTCAGCAGCGTCTGTTTGGTCAGGATGTTGATGAACGGCAGCTTGTGCGTCTTCCCGATCTTGTAGTCGTTGAAGTCGTGCGCGGGCGTGATCTTCACGACGCCCGAGCCGAACGCGGGATCAACGTAGGTGTCCGCGATGATCGGGATCTTGCGGTTCAAGAGCGGCAGGATCACGTTTTTACCGATGAGGTGTTTGTAACGTTCGTCATCGGGATGCACGCAGACGGCGGTATCGCCGAGGAGCGTTTCCGGACGCGTGGTCGCGATGATCAGCTGTGCCGATCCGTCTTCAAGCGGATAGCGGATGTGCCACATCGAGCCTTTGACGGTCTTGTGTTCGACTTCGAGATCCGAGATCGCGGTCTCGAGCGGTCCCGACCAGTTCACAAGGCGCTGACCGCGATAGATCCAGCCTTTTTTGTAAAGCGAAACGAAGGTTTTACGGACGGCTTTGGAAACGCCGGGGTCCAGCGTGAAGACCGCGCGGTCCCAGTCGCAAGAATCGCCGAGCTGGCGCATTTGATTGTAAATGCGGTTGCCGTACTGATTCTTCCAAGCCCAGACGCGCTCGACGAATTTTTCGCGGCCCAGGCCGTGACGGGTGAGACCTTCTTTTTTGAGTTCCTTTTCGACCACCGACTGGGTCGCGATGCCCGCGTGATCCGTTCCCGGCAACCACATGGCATTGAAGCCGCTCATACGTTTCCAGCGGATCAAACAATCCTGGATGGTATGATCGAGCGCGTGCCCCAAGTGCAGAAAGCCGGTGACGTTCGGCGGGGGCAGGATGATCGAGAACGGAGGCTTGGTGCTTTGATCTTGAGCTTTGAAGTAGCCGCTCTTTTCCCACCAGCCGTAGATACGTGCTTCCACATCGGTGGGATTATAGCGATCGGACAGAGCTTGCGCGGACTTTTCATTCGACGACATGGAAACCCTCAGTTTCCGTCATTTGTAGTCGAATTGTCCTCCATTTGCATCTCTGTTTTGTTCAGCTCGTCTTGGATATTGATCGTCTTTTCACGAGGGCGGCGCGGCGCCCGGCGCGTCGGCGCGGGGCTCTCTTCCGGAGCCATGATCTGCGTCTGCGGCGTCACGGATTTGGGCGCTTGGTTCTGGAACGGACGTTGGTCGACGCCATCGCGGACGTTTTCTTCAAACGTGCTCGGATTCTCGTAGTTGGGAGTATAGGGCGACGACTTCCTGCGCAAACCCGAATAATCCCAGCGGTAGATCATTCCGCCTTGGAAAATGGCATCCCGTGCGACGTTGGAGCCGCTCCAATCCATTCCGCCACCGAAGTGGAACGAAAATTCCGGGGTCGCGTTCACGCGCAACCACAGGTTCGACTCCATCGAGGAGGGGTTGAAGGCGGCGTAGCGTTTCGCGCAGCCGTTGACGGGGCAGAAGTAGGTCGCGTCGATGGCGGTTTCGCGGTCGGTGTCTTTGTCGTAGTTCAGGCTTTGGTAACCGCGGGCGTCGACGCCGATATTCCAGCGGCCGTTTTGACCGAACGAGAACTCGAACAGCGCGCCGTACGGCAAAAGCGTCGAGCGTCCGCCGTCGCGGTAAGTGACGCCGGCGAAACCGCCGAAACGGTAGCTGCGGCGTTCGACGCGCAGGACGATGCGGCCGTTGGCTTCGATCACGCCTTCGCTCAGCGCGACCTTTGCGTCGGGCTTTCTTTCCGTCGATTCGATGGGAAATGTGAACGAGAAGTCGGGAATCACCAAAATACGACCCGCGACCAGAACGAAGTCGGTGCCGACCTGACCGTAGGCGAAGCCCGTATTGGTTTTTGTCTGCGGAGTGCCGAAAACGGTATTGGTCGATTCAGCCGAAGTCAGGCGGCCCGAGCCGTAAAGGTGAAAGCGGGGCGCAATTTCGGCCCGCGCGCCAAAATCGAAGTCCGTCGTCGCGAAGGACGAGCCCGAGTTCAACTTCGTGAAGGTATTGCCGGATTTCTCGAAATTGCCCTCGGTTTTGGCGTAGCTCGCCTCCAGCTTGATGTCGATGCGTTCGGGAGTGCCGAATTTAAAGTCATCATAGGGCGCCGAATGGGCGATGGAGGTCGCGGTTGAGGCGACAAGCGTCACGGCCAGGACGGCTGGTCCAAGTCTGTTCATTCTCATGCGTTATCCACCTGACAAAAATGGGATTGTTTAATAATCCTGCAAGCCTCATGGGTGATCAAAACAAATCCGAACTCAAGGTCATCTTTCTGACCGTCTTTTTGTACCTGGTCGGTTTTGGCGTCATTATTCCGCTTTTGCCCATGCTGAGCCGCGACCTTGGTGCCACTTCTTTCGAGCTGGGATTGCTGATGGCGATCTACAGTTTGAATCAGTTTTTGTTCTCGCCCTTCTGGGGTGCGCTGTCGGATCGCGTGGGGCGTCGACGCGTCCTGCTGACCTGTCTGGGACTTGAGGTCTTCTGCTACATCATCTTCGCGTTCGCGCGCAGCGTGGAAATGCTGATCGTCGCGCGCGGACTCGCGGGTTTTTTCGGCGCGAGCCTTTCCACCGCTTCGGCCGCAGTGTCCGACGTGACCAGCGAGAAGGAGCGATCGAAAGGCATGGCGCTGATCGGCGCGGCTTTCGGTTTGGGTTTCATCTTCGGACCGGCTCTTGGCGGAGGATTGTCGCTCTGGGGTTCGAAGATTTCGAGCGAGCCCTATTTCGCCTCGACCTTCACGCTTTTAGGCGTGGCGGTTTTGTGTTTGGTCAATTTTTTGATGGCTTTACGTTACTTGAAAGAAACGCGAGTTCCGGCCGAGCTTGAGGCCACCGCGCGGGATGAGCGTCCCGGCTGGCGTCGTGGATTACTGGCGCTGATCGACAAAGTCGGGGCGATGCGGACCGCGCTCGGCAAGCCCGTGATCGGGACTTTGGTCTTGAGTTTCGCACTGGCGTCGATCGCGATGTCCACCATGGAATCCACGCTCGCGCTCTACGTGGCGGATCATTTCGGGTGGGGGCTTTTTGAAATCAGTCTGGGCTTCGTTTACATCGGCGTGCTCGCGACGGTGATGCAAGGTTATCTGGTGCGCAAACTGCTTCCCCGTTACGGCGAAAAGCTGCTCTTGCGCGTCGGACTTTTCTTGCTCGCTTTGAGTTTAGGATTGATCGGTGTCGCGGACGAGCTTTGGATTCTGGGTGTCGCGATGACGATCTTGCCTTTCGGTCAGGGCCTCGTGAATCCGTCGGTTCTGGGGAGCGTCAGTTTGCTCGCGGGTAAACACGAGCAGGGGCGCATCTTGGGAACCGCGCAGGGATTTTCGGCGCTCGGTCGCATCGTGGGGCCGTTGGTCGGCGGTTGGAGTTACGCGCGTCTGTCGCACTCTGCACCGTACTACATCGCGGCGGCGACGGCGCTGGTCGCGTGCGTGCTGATCGTCGCGCTCGGTTCGCGGGTGCCTTCGACGGGAAAGGCGGACGCCTAATGCCTCTCGGACTTTTTCAGTTTTTGAATCTGCTTCGTCAGCGCGTTCACTTTTTCGTTTTCGCCTGGGCGTCTTTCGATGGCTTGGACATCAAGGGCATGGAGAAGATGCACCTCGATCACATCGTGGTCCCGATGACCGGCGAGCCCGACCTCGGCGCGTTGAAAACAAGCATGCGTGAGTTGAAACTCGAACCTGCGGCGCCGATTTTACTGATCGATGGCGACGGTGTTCGTGCGCGTGAGATCGCGCAGGCCCTGGACGAAGAAAGTTACATCAATGTGTTCTACGCCCTCGACGGCGTGAGCGGTTTCCTCTCGGAAAAACAAGCGTCCTTGCAATAAGGAACCGCAATCTTGAGAGTGTCTTGAACGTCTGTCGGCACGCGTTTCGTCCTAAGTCTGGTTCGGCTTGAGGAGGGCTTGCGCGGGTCTGTTGGTTGACACCAGAATGAGCTTTGTTCAAGGAGGACACTGATGAAATTGGCACTGCGTGGACTGGCGTTGGGATTGGCTTTGACGACCGCGGCTTGCAGCGGCGGTGGTGGTGGAGGCGGCGGTTCGAGTTCGACTCGCAAAGGCACGGGTTATCTGAAGGTGGATTTGCCTCAGATGACGGGCGCGAGCTCGGCGGTCGTGGCTTCGTCGATCGGCACGATGAGTTTGCCATGGGCGGAGTCGGCGTCGTCGGGAACTCCTGCTCTGACCCTGAAGCAACTGGTGACCAATACGAACCAAGGTGAGAACTGCGTCGGGATCGTGGAAAGCATTCCCTTCTTGGTCTGCATGGTGGAATCCATGGGGATCAATAAGCCCGGAACTTATTCCGGAACCCTCGGCGGTGTGACCTTGACGGCGGTCGTGGCCGAACTTTCCGCCGACCCGAATGGTTATGACATCGAAGCCGTGGTTACAAAAAGCGGGAAAGACATTTTTAACTACAAAGCAAACACCGCGGGAACCAAAGGTGAGATCCGCTACGAGCTGATCGAGTTCTTCGACGTCATGGGCGTTCCGGCGAACGCGGACGAAGTGCAAGAGCGGGCGAATATCGTGAAGTGGGATAACACGGATTCCGCAAATGCCATTGTCGAGACCTGGGAAGAGTACCACTCTGTCTATATGAACACCACCACGACGAAATGGGTCGCTCATATGAAGGCTCTCGTCGATGAGGACAATGGGATCGCCGATATCGTGCAGAAGCAGTCTTCGCATGGCTATTACAGCGCCATTACCGAGTCGCGTTTGCGTACGACGATTTTCCAAACTCGGTTCAAGGGATCGCACATCATCGAGGCTTTTGCGGTCTGCGACGAAGGGGGCGCCACCGCCGGGGCCGTCGTTTTGGGCACGAACTGTTGGGACTTCGACACGAATACGGGCGTCGACAATCCGTCGAGTCCCACGCGCAATTGGCGCATGGGGAACCCCGCGGAAACCGGATTCAGTGGCTCCGCTCCGGGAGTCCTGGTCGGTGGAACATGGAACGACACCTCGGGATTCTCGTTATTGGAGTCGAAGACTCTGACCCCGTCGATACCCGTCACCAGCGATCCGAATACGCCCGGGAATCTCGTGGACGGAAATCAAACTTGGTCCAGCACGGCGTTTGCGGATAGCACATTGACGGACCTCGTCTCCGCTCAACGTGGCGGAAGTCATGCCTTCACTTTGTCGGTGGGAACGACGCAATCGGGAGAGACCGGAAATTCCGTCGCGAAGCTCGTGCAAGATGTCCAAACCATGTCCTTCGCAACAATGGACGCACTGATCAGCGGCAAGTAAGTAAAGGTCGCCGCTCACGTCTTGAAACGCGTCGCATGACGAAAGGTACCTTCTTCCTATTGGTTTCGCAGGTGCGCCACTGGCCGTGCGCAACCAATAGGAAGAAGGTACCTTTTTTATTCCAGAGCCGCGCGGATGGCGCTTTCGTCCAGCGACGCGGGGAGAGCCAAGCTTTTCTGCTTCGACGTCGCGCCGGCGACGATTTCCAGGTCTGCTTGGCGGACGCCCAGACGCTTCGCTAGAAAGCGCACGAGCTCTTCGTTCGCGGCGCCATCGACGGGCGGAGCCTTCACTTTGATCTTCAGCCGATCGCCGTGAACACCCACGATTTCATTATTGGAAGCTTGAGGCTGAATTTGCACGGCGAGCACCCAGCCGCGTTTCGTCGATTTCAGGAAGGGCATACGCAAAGGTAGCTTCTTCCCGATAGTTTCGCACCTGCGAAACTATCGGGAAGAAGCTACCTTTTGTCATGCGACGCGTTTCAAGAAGTAAGCGGCTGGGCGCCCCCGGCTACCTTTTACCCGGCGGACAGAGGCGAGATTTCGGTGATCTTGGTTTCGTCGATGCTCGCGCGGGGGAGGCCGAAGGCGGGTTGAGTCTTTTCGCCCTGCTCGAGGATCGTGAGGTGCGCTTGGACCAGGCCCTTGAGGTTTGCTTCGAACTGCAGGCGCGCGCGTTTCAGATCCGAGATTTCGCCGTAGATCTTCTTCAGCGAGTCACGTGAGTCACGGGTGATGATTTCGGCTTTCTGTTGGGCGTCGGCGATGATGAGTTTCGCTTCGCGCTCGGCGTCTACGCGCAAGCGCTCGGACATTTGCGATGCGGTTTGGATGGTCGATTGCAACAGACGATCGCGCTCGCGGGTTTCGGCGAAGGCGATTTCTTTTTCGCGAACGGCCTCACGCAGTTGGTTGCGTTCGAGGACCAGGGCTTCCATTTCCGTGGCGACGATTTGCAGGAATTCGATCACTTCTTCTTCGTTCAGTCCGAACATGCTGCGACCGAATTGGCGATGACGGATGTCGATCGGCGTCAGTTTCATGGCTTCCTCCTTGAAGCGCGAGATCTTAGGCGACGCCTTCAGGATAACCTTTAGTTGGAACTCTTCGCAAGTTCGCGGTTACGGAGGGCGGCTTTCTCGAAACTGTAGCGAAGCGCCCGTTCGATTTCGAATTCCCTCATGGAATCAAGACCTGCGGCCGTGACGCCCTTCTTCGAGGTGACCCGGCTTTGCAGCTCTTCAAGACCTAGGTCGTGATTTTGCGCCGCCAGCTGGGCCGCGCCCAGAAAGGTTTCCACGACCATGCGACGGGCGTCGGCCTCTTCGAAGCCGCGCTCGAGGATCCAATCATGGAAGTAAGACATGAACTCGAAAACGAAGCCTGTTCCCGACGAGCACGAAACCATCAGCGCTTCGAGTTGCTCCTCATCGGTGCATTGGAAAACCGCGCCCAGCGGGCTGAGTAGGTCCTCGACGATGACCTGCAGACCGCGATCTTTTTCTTTATCCGACATCAAGTAACCGACCACGCCACGCTGGATGACGGACGGAGTATTCGGCATCGCGCGCACGACGCGTGCTTGGGGAATTTTCTTTTGCAGGTCGTGTAAAGTCAGGCCGGCGGCCAAGCTGACCACGATCTGCTTTTCGTGAAAGCTCGAGACAAAGGGATCAATCGCCGAACTGAAATCCTGGGGCTTCACCGCGATCACGATGATGTCGCAATTGTCGATGACCTGCTCGTTGATCTGCGCGGCGGTGATGCCCCAGTTCTCGACGGCTTTTTGCAGTTTTCCCGGAGAGCGGTTCGAGGCGTGAATGTGCGTGGGGTTCAGGGTTTTGGTGTCGACCAGGGCCTTGACCATCGCTTGCGCCATGTTGCCTACACCGATGAAACCGACTTTGTACGGAAAGGCCATTCCGAAATTCCCCTTGTTGAAATTCCAATCAGTCTATCGCCAACCGCAAAACGATTCACTGCGCGGCGCGAGAGCGCTCGCCGAAAAGGATCGAGCCCAAACGAACCCAGGTCGCCCCTTCTTCGATCGCCACCCGGAAATCCGCGCTGGTGCCCATGGAGAGCTGATTCGCCTCGACGGCATCGCGCTGGATCTGTCGGCCCAACTCCGCGAGTTCCCGAAAAAGCGGGCGATTGGTTTCGGCGTCGTTTTGGAGAGGAGGCATCGTCATCAGACCGCGAATTTCGAGTCCCGCCAGACGGCGCAACTCGGACCACGCGCTCTCGAAATCCGCGCGGCCGAATCCGGATTTGGAGTCTTCTCCGCCCACGTTGACTTGGAAAAGAACGGGTTGGCGTCGGGATTCCGCCAGCGCGGATTGAGAGATTTTTTCCGCCAATTTCAGTGAGTCGACCGAATGAATCAGTGAAAAGTTCGACTTCAAGAATTTCACTTTGTTCGACTGCAATGAGCCGATCAGATGCCAGCGGAGTTTCATTGCCGAGAGCTCTTCGATTTTTGCCAGTGCTTCTTGGATGTAGTTTTCGCCGAAGTCGACATGGCCACGTGCCGCCGCGAGCGCGCGAATTTTTTCCGTCGGCTGCAATTTCGAAACGGCGACGACGCCGACGTGCGCGGGAATTTGCGACCAGTCGAAACTCATGGATTCCGCCTTAAGGCCCACTGTGGCAGCGGAGCGGGCGTCGCGGTCGGCGTGACGCCGAACCACCGCGCGAGATTTCCGACCAAACTTTCCATCGGGAGTCCGACGACGTTCGTGTAAGAACCGCGAACCGCGTCGACGAAATCGCCGCCGCCGCCCTGAATGCCGTAACTGCCGGCCTTGTCCAGGGGATGTCCGGACTTCACGTAGTCCTGAATTTCGCGCTCAGAAAGTGAACGAAATGCGACCTCGGTCGTCTCAATCCAAGATTTTGGAATTTTCGAATTTTCGTCCAGAAGGCAGACAGAGGTCTTGACCAAGTGGGTCCGGCCCGAGAGGGAAATCAGCGTCGCGATCGCGTCCGCGGCGCTTTCGGGCTTTCCTAATGGCCTCTCGTCGAGGACGACCATCGTATCGGCCGCGATGACCAGTCTGGACCCACCTTGGGTCCTGTCTAACGACTGGACGGAAGCCCGGGCTTTCCGGACGGCGATGTCTAAAATCTGCTCATCCACAGTCAGGTTTTCCTCAAGAGTTTCCGATATTTTAGAGGGATGGACCTGAAATTTGAAACCGGCATTTGTGAGCAGTTCACGACGTCTTGGAGATTCCGAGGCGAGGACGAGTTCATACATGCAGCTCGAGTTCATCACAGGTTTTTGGAAATGGGGAGAGAATGTTAAACCCAGATGTGATTCTCTACATGGCCATGGGACTGAGTTTCGTGTCGGTGTACTTCGTCACGCAGGCTTTGCTGACGAACAACACCGATAAGCAAATTCTGTCTTGGGCGAATGGCAGTGAGCCGCAGAAGTCCTCGTCGGCACTGATCAATTGGTCGCGTCCGTTGGTTCACCAATTCACATTGCAGCACGCCGCGCGCGTGAAGAGCCCCTCGTATCGCAAGAAGCTTGAACGCCTGATCATGACCGCGGGCTTGTCGCGCGAATTGAACGTCGATGAGTTCATCGGCCTGAAAATTTTCTGGGGCTTCGGTTTGCCGGGATTCCTGATCGTGTTCAACTTCGCCTTCGGATTGGGCATCGGCTGGCCGGTCTTCGTGGTCGCGATCGCGCTGGGCTGGCAGTTCCCGGATATGTACGCGAAGAGCCAGAAGAAAAAACGCGAGCTTTCGGCTCGCGCGGATCTGCCTTTCTTCGCGGACCTCTTGGCGTTGTCGACCGAGGCCGGACTTGATTTCATCTCGGCGATGCAGCGGATCGTGGACAAGGCCGAAGGCAGCGTCCTCGGCGACGAGCTGGGCATCGTGCTGAAAGATATCAAACTCGGTGCTTCGCGGATGGACGCCCTTCGCGGATTGGCGAAGCGCCTGGACATTCCCGAGATCATGAGCTTCGTCGCGGTCCTGGTCGACGCCGACGCGACGGGCGCCAGCATCTCGCAAGTTTTGAAAGACCAATCGGTGCAAATCCGTCTGGAGCGTTTCGTCCGCGCCGAGAAGGCCGGGGCCCGCGCTTCGCAGCTGATGTTGATCCCGCTGATCTTTTTCATCTTGCCGGCGGTCTTCATCGTCGTCTTCGGTCCGGTCATCGTGAACTTCACGCGGGGGACGTTCTAATGGCGAAGCTCTTGCGTGCGGATAACCAGCAACTTTTGATCCCGAACTTGCGGGTCGCGGATTCGTTCGCGACGCGGTTGCGTGGTTTGTTGGGTACGCGGGAGTTGCCCGTCGGTGAAGCGTTGTGGATTCATCAGTGCAATTCGATTCATACCTTCTTCATGCGCTATCCGATCGATTGCGTTTTCTTGGATCGCGACATGGTCGTGAAAAGTATCAAAAGCGACGTGCGTCCGGGACGTATCGTCTGGCCGCAGTGGGGAGCCACCACCGTGGTCGAAATGAAGTCGGGAGTTGCGGTCGGAACATTGGGACTTCGGAAAGGGGAAAAACTGCATGTGGGCGCTTAGAATTCTGAACGGTCCGCAAGCGGGACAGATTTTCCCGCTGGAGCCTGGAAAACTGAAGTTGGGTCGCGCGCAAAGCTGTCAGATTCAGCTGAACGCGGCGGGCATTTCGAAAGAACACTTCGAAGTGTCGGTTCTGCCGGACAAGGTGCTGATCACGGATTTGCGTTCGTCGAACGGGACATTCTTGAACGGCGTGCGCATCCAAGGTGGATTCCTGAATATCGGCGACAAAGTCATGGTGAACCAAGTCATCTTGGACGTCGTCCTTATGCAGGAACGTCCGCAGGGTCAGACTTTGCGCCCCGTGGATTCGAACTTGCCGGTTCCGATGGGTTCGGGGGTTCCGCAGATCGGTGGCCAGCCCCCGGGTGGGATGGTGCCGGGCACGCCCATGGGCCAGGACGGATTCGGACACTATAATAATGGAGTGGTTCCGAGCCCCGTCGTCCATAGACCGCCCGCGAGCTTCGGCGGTTTCCTGGAGTACAAGAGCTACCAGTTCAACGAATATATGGATACGACGGTCCTGCCCGGAGTTTACAAGCTCCCGCAGACGTTCGAGTTCCGTTTCGTTTTGATGGGTTTCGTCGGCGTGTTCATCCTGGCGGTGACGCTGCTTTCGATGATCCCGCTGTACCAAGTGACTTCCGAGAGCGTGAATATCGAAAGTCAGCGTCGCGCGCTGACGGTCGCGCGCGCGCTCAGCGAGATCAATCAACGCGTTCTGCGGAGCGGGGACTTCTCGGGTTTCCGCACCGATATGGTCATGAAGGAAGAAGGCATCGAGGACGCCTACGTCGTCGCGGCCGATGGCAAGATCTTGGCGCCGCCCGAGCGCGTGGGATTGACGCCGAAAGAAGCGGGCTTCATGAGCAAGATCAAGCGCTCGACCCAAGAGATGACGGACTCGTCATTGGACGGCCGCGTGGTGGCGTCGGTCCCCGTCGTCGCGTTCGACGCGGAACTGCAGCAAAACGTCGCGAAGGCTTACGCGGTGATCGTTTACAATCCCGGTAACCTGACGTTCGACGACCAACGTGCGTTCAGCCTGTTCGTGCAGGTTTTCACGCTGGCGATCATCGTGGGGGCGGCGCTGTTCTTCTTCCTTTATAAGATGATTCAGTATCCCTACGCGCGTCTGCACATGGCGCTCGATGAGGCGATGCGTGACGGTAACGATCAGATCCAGATCGAGTTCCAGTTCGCGGCTTTGCAAAATTTGATGACTTCGATCAACAGCCTGCTGGCCCGTGTGGCGGCGGGGAACCAGAACGAACACATGTCCGTGGGTAAAGGATCTCGCGACGGTGAGATCGCGAATCTGATGCAGTTGATCGGTTACCCGAGCATCTTGATTTCACGCGAAGGCATGATCGCGCGGGTCAGCCCGACGTTCTCGCAGTTGACGCAAATCGCGGAAGAACGTTTGGTCGGCGCGAAGATCAATGACATTCCCGATCCGGCGATGCAGCAGAACTTCAATCACCTCATGAGTCAATCGCAGATGAATATGTCGTCGATCAGCTCAGATACTTTGGACATCGGTGGACACAACTTCATGTTGAACTGTCAGGCGCTCGCGAACGCGCAGGGCGATATCGAATATTTCTTGATTACCGTCACTCCGGTTGAAGGTCAGGAGGGAGCCGCGTGAGTGCTGCCCCGTCTTTGAACTCCGCTTTGAGCGTGACGATCGAAATCGTCCGCGGCCCGCACAAGGGTTTCGTGCAGACCTTCCAGCAGAACAAGTGGACGGCCGGCCGGGGACCCGAGAACGATCTCGTGCTGGCGCAGGACTTGAAGGTCAGTCGCAATCACGTCGAGGTGCAATGTACCGGCGCGCAGGTCTTCGTGCGCAATACGAGTCAGAAGAACATCATGATGATCGATGGTCTGCTCGCGATCGAGACCATCATGAAGCCGGAAAGCGTCGTGCAGATTGGCGAGACTTACATTCGTTTCAAATTCGACCGGCCCGTCGAGAAAACGCCCCTGAAGGCGGTGCCGAATCCGCAAGTGACGAAAATGCCGGCGGTGACGGGAGTCGGCGCGGCGGTGCCCGCCGGCGGCGGAGTTTCGCGAGCGGTCGGAATGCCGGGAAATCCAAGTGCGGGCGCGGTCGGGTTTCCGGCGCCGGCGAATGGATTTCCGGGACGTCCGAAGCCGCCGCCCGAAGTGGAATTGCCTTTGTTCTCGCATCCGCGATTCCGCTTCTATTCGATGATCGCGGTCGTCGGCGTGGTGGTTTTGTGGTTTTTGAACGGGGAAGTGATCAACAAACCGGCGGAGAAGATCCGCGGGTCGGTGACGGTGACGGAGGATATGGCGAAATCCGAGGATGAGTTGAAAGCCATTCGTGAGTCCATGGCGAAAAAGGGCGTCGACACGCCCCAGTTCCGCCTGGCCGAGGCCCAGTTCATCCGCGGATTTCGTGACTATCAAAACGGGCAGTACGCACGCGCGATGGAGGCTTTTCAATCGGCGCGGTCGTTCTACCCCGAGCACGAGTTGGCGACGCATTACTGGACGCTCGCGAAGCGTAAGCAGGATGAGCGGGTGCAGATTTATATGATTCAAGGACGGCGGTACAAAGGAGTCCAAAACTACCGCTTGTGCCGCTCCGCCTTCGCGACGGTCGTGAAGATGGTGAAAAACGATAAGGACCCCATTTATCAAGAGGCGCTTCGCTTCCATGATGAATGCGCACTGAAGGAGATTCAGAAGTAAGGTTATGGCGCGTTTAAAGGTGTTTCTAGACGGACAACTCAGTTCGCAGCACGAGCTGAACCCCAGCCAGGACTTTGTCGCTGGCCGCGGGGAGAGCTGCGACTGCGTTCTGCGTCCGGAGCGCGGGATTTCGCGCCAACACTTTAAAATTTTCCAGACCGAGATGGGCTGGGAAATCGAAAGCCTTTCGCGTTTCGGTGAGCTGTACGTCAACGGCGAAAAAATCGAACGCACTTTGCTGCAGCCCGGACAGATGTTCGCGGTGCCTCCTTATGAATTTGTGTTCGAGGAAGGTCACGCGTCGAACGAAGTATCAGTTCCGTCGATCCGTCCCCCAGAGTTGGGACGTACGAATACCAACGGCGGCGGTTTCACCAATGGTGGTGACGAGCGTACGCAGATCGGCGTCATGCCGTCCGCGGGGATTTTGCGTTTGATCGACAATCGCGGGAACCTCGTGCAGACCTTCGGTTTGCAGGGTTTCAACTGGGTGGCGGGTCGTGACGTCGGATGTACGATCTTCATCGACAATGCGAAGATCAGCCGCAAGCAATTCGAAATTCAAAAGACGGAAGAAACCTATTTCGTGCGCGATCTGGGCGGAACGAACGGCACGCTCGTCAACGGCCGCCTGATCCCGAACGATCAGTGGACGCAGCTGCAGAGCTCCGACGTCATTACGGTGGCGGATTGGTCGTTGGTCTTCGAGATCCGCGATGCGGAGTTTGAGCAGAGATTGGCTCAAGTCGATCCCGCATTCCGTTCGCCGGTGGCGTTCACCGGTGGTGGCGGCGGTGGTTACAATGTCCCCGCGCACTACTCCGATCCGATGAACATGCCGGCGATGTACTTGCCGCCGGGGCCGCACGCATCGGGACCGATGGCGCCGGTGGGCGGCATGATGTTGTTCGGCAAGCACTACGAGTGGCTGAACCCCATGCGGTTGGGCTTGATCGTGCTCATCCTGTTCGGCGGGATGTACATGATTTCGGAAGAGCTGAATCCGCCCGAGGCGCCTAAGCAGGCGAAAGTGCAATCGCCCTTCGATGCTTTGCCGGTGGAAAAACAGCAGATCGTGAAGCAGACGTACTCGTTGGCGACCGAATATTATATGACCGGTCGTTTCTCGCAGGCGCTGCAGAAGCTTCAAGAGCTGCACGCGATCATCCCCGCTTACGAAGATTCGCAGCAGTTGATGAACTACGTCCAAACGGCGATGGAGATCAAAGAGAACCAAGAAAAGCTTCGCGCTCAAGAGGCCGACGAAAAAGCATTGCGCGCCTTGGTCAAAGAGGTCATGGACAAATGTAAGGCCATGGTCGAAAAGGAGCGCGCGACGATCACCATGGATCGTCTGGAAGCTTGCGTCGTCAAAGCGCTTGAGCACGATCCGAATAACGGCGAGGTCGAAGTCCTGCGTCAACAGGTCGATGCTTTGATGCAAGACCGGGCGATCAAAGCCGCACAGTCGGCGGAGTATCAGAAAAAAGTCAAAGCGATGGAAGCCCTTTACCAAAAGGCCGTCGCCACGGAAAAACGTAAGCGTCCCCTGACCGCCATCGGGCAGTACTCGAAAGTCGTCAATGCGCCCTTGCCGGATCCGAATGGTCGTAAGGCGCGCGCGCAACGCCGTATCGCTTCGATCGAAAAGGATATCCGCATCCGTCAGGGCTCGTTGATCAAACAGGCCGAAGCCGAGTACGCCAAGGGCAACCGTAAGGGCGCCATCCAGATGTTGAAGAAGTCGATCCGGATCAATCCCGGCAACAACAAAGTCGACGAACGCATCGCCGAGATCATCGCGGAGCTGCGTAAAGACATGCAGCCGATCTACCATGAAGGAATTCTGGAAGAATCGGTGGGGAACGTCGATACGGCTCGCCAGAAGTTCACGAAGATTTTGGAGATCAGTATCGCGGGCGAAGAGTATTACGATAAAGCGAAAATGAAGATGCGGAAGTACGGTCAGCCATGATGAAACTCGATCAGGCGTCCTATACCAACGGTCTTTACTTCCGCCCCAAGCCGGTCGTGATCGACCGTCCCGACAGCAATTTGCTGCTCATCGCGACGGGCTGGGGACCGCTCGAGGTCACGCAGCATGCGGCCGAGATGGTCGTCGAGCAGTTCGAGCTGCTTTCACGCGACGACGTGACCACGGCGTTCGAAGTGATGGCCTCGGTGTCGTCTCCCGCGAACCGGCTCGTGAACGGCGTGCGGATGGCGAACCAGCATCTCTATAAAATCGAAAACGCGAAACAGTGGAAGGCCGCGGTCGAGTTGACCGCGATTCATTACGAGTACGGCGTGCTCTCGTGGGTTCACGTCGGCAGCCCGCACGTCCTGTTGCACGACGGAAAGAACGTTCACCCGTTGGCTTACGCCGTGGATTGGGTTGGGCAAAGCGAAAACCGCGGCCCGCTCTTCTCGGAAGCCTTGGGCATGGAGGCGAACGTAAATTTGACCGTCGGCAGTTTACGTCTGACCCGCGAGGCGCAGATCCTGCTCGTGGGACGGTCGACGTTGCCGAAGGCCGTTTTCCAAGCGGAAAACTTCGAATCCGCGGAACTTCAGCACCAAATGGTCGATGATAACGCCGCCGCTCCTTACTGGTTGGGCGTCGTGGATCTGGATCGCCCGACGGCACGGCCCGTATTCGATCCCCACGCCACGCCGGTCGAAGACGTCACTCTGCACGCGGTGGAAGACGAAGATCCCGCCGCTTAACGGCCACCCAATTCCACTGTCGAAGATTTCGACACCAGAATTCCGGTTTGCCGTTGGCCCTAGAGTTCCCTTTCAAAACGCCGAATTTTGCTGCGCCTGAATCGCCAATACGGGTCTCGGCCTTGCTTTTAAAGCAAAGTAGCGAGGACCTTATGGCCGACGTACGTCAACTGGCATTCTGCACCGTGATCGCATCGACGCTCTTTTCCGGAGTCATCGCCCTGACTCCGCGGGCCTACGCCATCCGTTGCGTGGATATGCACGCCGGGCCCAGTCGGGTTCTGCCGACACCGATTTCCGAGCGCACCCCCACGAAGGCGGAACAGCTTTACGCCAACCGTGCACCGAACCTACCCCCGAAAGACCGCATGCTCGAGGACATCGAGCTGCTTCGGAAAACCGATCCGGAGCTCGCCGCGACCGCGCGTGAAGCCCGCTTGGCCAAAGAGCGTGGGCAAAGCCTGCGCGTCGATTTATCCGGGCTCGAAACGCATATGGTTTTCTTCGTTGAAGGCGCTTATTCCAAAGTCGTCGGTGATCGCGGGTATTCACGTCCCTTCGTGAAGTTCACGCGGGTCGACGCCAATACCTTGATGATCGAGCATGCGGGCGACAAACACCCGATGGTCGTTCGATGGTCCGAGGGCATCACTTCCCCCCAGCGCGCGAAGTCCGTCAATGAAGGTGGGCGACTGGTGCAGGTGCTGGATATCCCCGCCTCGCTGAAATCGCGCGCGGGCCTGAACGAGCTTCCGCGCAAGTTCATTTACAGTCTGATCACCGGAAGCCATCTGAACAAATTCATTTCGGGGGCGGGCTCGGCGATCATGCGTATCGCTTCGGTCTTGCACGATGGACGTTTGGCGTACGACCGCCCGACCCAAGTGGAATCCAAGCAGGTGCGGGCGTTGCTCGATTCGAATCCTAAGTTGCGCACGAAGGTGCGTTCATTGCTCTTCGTCGCGCCGACCGCGACGGGAAAAACGAAAGTTTTGGGCGATACGATCGTGAACAAAGTCAATTCGGCGCTCGCGACGAAGGGCCGCAAACTCATCGTGCTGATGACGAAGACTCCCGACCTGACGGGAGAGCTGGCGCGTGAAATCGGGGAACACCTTTATGGTGAAATCAGCCCGCGGAACTTCCGCTTGGTCCAATGGGGCGGCGAGAATACGGAAGCCATGGGGACCCCCGAGCTTCTGCGGTTCATCGACGCGTCGGACGTGCCCATCGTTCTGGTCACAAGTTATCCGACGTTGTCCGCGCGGGCGAAGTCGACGACCGAGCAGGCCGAGCTGTTCCGTCGCGCGAACAGTCTGATGATCGACGAGGCCCACAACGCCGGCGGCGAAACTTTCGCCAATGTCCTGCGTTCGGCGATGGACGTGGCCACCGCGGATCGCAATTCGGGGAATGTCCTGAATGGTCTTGATATTTTCGGCGTGACCGCGTCGCCCGTGACGCGTATTCAGCGGACCGCCGACCTTTTCGACGCCGCCTTTTGGGCCGCGGTCGATAGCCCCGGTCGGTGGGCCCAGACGCAAATGCGCACCGGGCACGAGCTGAAAAACTCCGAAAAAGTTTTGGAGTGGGTGCGTATTCTGGAGCAGTATGAAAAAGCGCGCGACCGCGGCGAAATCAACGCCTCGGAGCCGCAGTTTTACAAACCCGAAGAGCGCGGCTTTAAGTTCAGCACCATCTTCAAGCGCGATACGGGAACATCCAGTAGCGTCGACATCGCGCGCCTGAAAGAGATCTGGCCCGATCTTTTGCCGATGATCGAAGGCCACGGTCCGGGCGTCATCCAAACTTATCCGCGTGATGCCGCCCCGGTGGCCGAGGCGCTTTCGCAGCTGACCGGTAAGAACTTCGTTTCGCTGCAGAAACTCAATCCCGTCGAACGCGGTCGCGTCTACGAAGCGTTCCGTAGCGGCGGACTTTACGAAGGGCGACCCGTGGACGCCATCGTCGGTCCGATTCGTGAGGGCCTCGATTTCCCGCAAGCGGGCTGGTACCTCTCGTTTAAAAAGTACGTCAAATTCCCCGAAAACATCCAGGGGCCCGGCCGGGTCGTCCGTCTGGCGTTGAACAAACTGCCGCCGCTGATCATGTTCTTCGGAACGGAAGTGAACAAGATCGCGTACAAAGACGTGCGGGAGCTCGTCTTGAGTCGTTTGGGTCGTTTGCCGGTCAAGCTGCCCGAAGGGCGACTGTACTCGGGCGCGCGTCGCGGGGATGAAAGTCACATCGGTCAGGTGATCGAAAAGTTGAACACCTCGATGGAGGCGCTCGTGCGGATCCGCGCGGAAGTCGCCAAACAGATGGGCGATCCGAAAAACCTGAACGCCGAGCGGATTCTCGAGATGCAGACCCTGCTGAAGGACATCCGTCTTTCGGGAGAAAATCGCGAGATCGCGCAGTCCCTCAAAGAATTCGTGACCGAGCTCAACTCGTTCCCGTTCTTCACGGGACAGCTGCGTTCGACGTGGACTTTGACGGATCGTTTGTTGTCGCTGGCGAAAACTCCGGAGGGCACGAAACGCCGGATCAAGCCGGAAGAAGAAGCGTGGCTCAAAGACAAAGAGATCATGGAGCAAGTGAAGCTCTTCCGTTCGTTGCTTCCGAATATCGGTCCGGTTCCGCGCGCGATCTTGGAGCACATGGATCTGCGTCCCATCAACGTTTATGAATTGGCGGACGCCGTGAATCGTTTCGTCGAAGCGAACGATGGCAAAGCTCCTTTTACCGCCGATGCCGACCCGCGGTCTTTACGAGCTTTCACCCAGCAGGTCTTGCGGACCTCACCCGATGCGTTTTGGCGTCGCCTGAACGAGAACTCGCGTAAAGCGCTGGAAACCGAATATCAAGCGCAAAGCCGCGTCTCTTTAGAGCAAGCGGTGAACGACTTCGTCCTGACGTACCGGATGTTCCCGCATTTGGAGTTCCGTTTGATGCACGACATGGATCGCGGCTTGGTCGACGGAATTTCGGACAAGCTCGCGACGGAGCTTTCCCAGCGCCTGCGTGAAGGCGATGTTGATGTCGCGAAACTTTCGCCCGACGCGCAGCGGGCCCTCGAGGATTCAGAAGTCTACAACGCCTCGGTGCTCGGTGTGATCAGGGCGTTGCGTGAACTGCGTGAGGACGTCACGGACGGTGGAACCTCGTACGTACAACGCCTGCGTGACGAAGGCCTGTTGAGCTACGATACGCTCGCGCGGACCGGAGATTTCCGCGTCCTGCGGGTGATCGATCAGTTGGTTGAACTGAATCCGAACGGTGACTTCCGCTCTTCGATTTTGCGGGATGCGGTCTTCCAACGTTTGGCGGACGTCGGTCCTTAATCGGTGCGCGGCTAGTCTTTCAAAGGTAAGGCCCGCAGGGCCTCACGTTGTAGGTCGCGCAGATCGGGACGTTCCAAAATTTTTTGGACCGTCAGGAACTCGCGGCTCGGAGCGGGATTCAAGTCGCCGTACGATTGCCGCGGCTCACTCTTCGTGAAGAGATGGTGCGCGGACGCGAGCAACGTGAATTCGTGAATGAAACCCAACTTCAACTCGCGAAGGGCCTCGGGCCGCGCGACGCTCGTCTGGCGCGCTTCCTTCAGGCCACGAAGCGTTTGTACCGTCCGCGAGGGGCAAACGCGCATGAACGCGCCCGCCGCGGTTTCTTGCGCGAACTCATCCAAACAGCCGGTCAGCGCTTCGAGTTTTGTTTTGACCACCGCCAATTGAAGGGGGGGCTCAGGCTTCGCCGGATTCAGCGCGGTCTGAACTTTCGCGACCAGCTCCTTGCGGCCCGGGGCATCCAGTTTGAGGGGGGCCTCCCACGCGAGCCAAGTGGTCCCGTCGAAAAAGGCCGTCCGGCATTGCAGATCGCCATTGGGTGCCGGGAAGCAGCCTTCCGCCGTGGCAAAGCTGGCCTCACGATCGCGCCACTTCTGCGCGAAAAACTGTCCGCGCTCCGCTGGCGTACGGCGATCCCCGGTATCGAAATCGTCGGCGATCTCCCGCAAGAACTCGCCGAGCTCCGCGAAGGACCAAACTCCGTTGATGCGATTTTCGGGAAGTCGGACATTTTCGGGTGGATGCAGATAAAGGGGCATCAGCATGGCGGTCGGATTGATTTGCATCCCGACCGGGCGCCGGTTGAGTGGTTCGGTGCGTCCGGGAAGGCCGACCACGACGATCCACCACTTTTTCCACAGCCCGTTTCGCTGCGTCTCTTCCAAAAAGTGAAAAAGAGTTTCGTCGAGTTCTTCGATTTCGCCCTCGAGTGAGCGGGGCCGCGATTCACCCATGTCGGAAATCGAGGGGAACTCGGGGTACATCAAGTCGCCGCTCGTCATGAAAGCCAAATGACGAGCGCCCTCGGTTTCTTTCAGCCAATTGAGAAAGGGAACCGAGGTGAGCTCGAGGCTACGGTAGGGCGTGCGCGGCGAGACGGGGTTACTTTCGTCGAAAATCTCGAAGCCTTGATCCAGGCGCGTGCGGCGCAAAAGGGGGGCGCCACTGGTGAAGAAGCTTGTGCGCCATCCACGGGTCACCAGCTTTTCGGCCAACGAAACTTGCGAGGCGGCCAGGCTTTGATCGTTATAGCGCAGTCCGTGACGGGTCGGTGGCATGCCCGTCAGCAGGGTCGCGACGTTTGCCGCGTTCGAGGTGGAATTCGCGATCAAGCCCTGAACGTGGACGAAGTTTTGACACAAAAAGTTAAAGCCGCGCTGGTCCGAAGGCTCGCCCGCGACGCAGGGAAGGTCATCGGTTTTGAGCCCTTCGACCGCGATGACTAAAATGCCCGCATCGTCGCGCGCGGGCGTGCAGGCCGCCAAGAGCAGCAAAAGCTTGAGCGTCACGAGGAAGCGGGCGATAATTGCGGGACCTGTCACGGGAAGGAGCCTCTCTGTGTTAGCCGAACAGATTTTTGCCGTTGCCGAAGTCGCAGATCAAGCCGTTTTGTATCTCCTCTTGATCTTGAGCGTAGTGAGCATCGGTTTGATTCTTGAACGTTGGTTCGTTTTGCGCAAGTTCGCCGCGAACAGTAAGAAAATGCGCGCCCGCGTGAAAGCCGCGATCACTTCACATAGCTTGGATGATGTCGAGCAGCTCAGCAAAGATCCCGAGACCTTGGAAGGCCGCGCCATGGGGTTCGCGGTCAAACACATGAAAGAGAATGGTTCGAAGGGACTGGAAGAGGTCTTCAACTCGTTCGCCCTGGCGGAAAAGCCGGAGCTCGAGCGCTCGTTGAACTTCTTGGCGACCTTGGGATCGAATGCGCCCTACATCGGTTTGTTCGGAACGGTCCTCGGGATCATGAAGGCGTTCAACGATCTCGCGAATAGCCCGGATGCCGGACAGCAGACGGTCATGGCCGGAATTTCGATCGCGCTCGTCGCGACGGCGGCGGGCCTTTTCGTCGCGATCCCCGCGGTCATCGCCTACAACTATTTCTCGCGTCAAGTGAAGGGCATCATGGTCGGTTTGGACAGCGTGAAGGAGCTTTGCCTCGCGTACGCGAAGCGGAAAGGCTGATATGTCGAAAATTTCCGATAACGATTCGGAAGCGATTTCCGACATCAACGTCGTTCCGCTCGTCGACATTATCCTCGTCGTTTTGATCATTTTCATGGTGACGGCGCCGATGATCATGAAGCCTTCGATCAACGTCAATTTGCCGAAGGCGGCGAGCGGGGACGCGACGACTCCGGGCGGCCTTTCGATCACGCTGACGACGGACGGCAAGACTTTGCTGAACGGCCAGCCTTCGGATGCCGAGCAGATCCGCGCGCAGGCGGCGGTAGAACTCGCCAAAAATCCCGAGACCCAGGCGGTGATTTCGGCCGACCGCGACGTCCCCCATGGACAGGTCGTGCAGATGATCGATCAGGTCAAACAAGCGGGCATCAAAAAGTTCGCGATCAGCATCGAAAAAGCGCAGTAAAAGTCCAACAGATTTGATTCTCCGGGTGAACACGACGGATGTCGTGTTCGTCTTTGGCGAGGACCGGGATTCATCAAGTCCTGTCAAAATCCCGCCGATGGTTTCTTTGATGAAACCCGATTCTTCCCTTCATGAAGCCAAGTTCCTGGCGGCCACCGCGGTCTTCACGCTGGCGCTTTTGGTTTTTTCATTAAAAGGGATCCTGACGCCACCCGAGACCGGACTTCCGTCGGGGACCGGTGAGCGGGGACCGGCCAGCGAAGTGGCCGGCGCCCAGGCGGGTTTGAACGGCGGGACCGGCGAGCTCGAAACGCTCGAATGGGATTGTCGCGACGCCAAGGATGTTCCCACGGTGAAAGGGAGTCACGTTCGTTTGAAGTCGAAGTATTGCGACAAAAGCGAGAAGCCCGAAGTCCGTATCGTGAACACCGCGAACGGCTATACGGCGTCGGTCTTCCTGGCGGCGAAAGGTTTCTCGACCGACTTCATCGATTTGCGTGAAGGTCTCAACGAAATTTCGATCGAGTGGAAATCGCCCAAAGGCGAACCCATCCGCCGCGCCTTCCACGTCCGCCGCGAACCGGCGGTCGCGCCTACGGGCGCGCAAGAGTAATGGCGCCGACTGGCGCGCAGGCATAACCCAACTTAAAACGTATGTCCGATCGCCGCGCCCACCGAGCTTTCGCGCGGACTGTAGCCGCCGTCTTTGAAGGGCGTCATGACGTGCAGTTGCGTTGAGACACCGAAGGCGTAGTTGTTCCACCACTCCATACGCACGAGTCCGTCGTTGGCGATGATCGAGCTCATCAGGTAGTGGGTGGCGTTCAGGCGTTTGCCGACGTAAAGGCGATTTTCGATGACGTTGGAGGGACCGAAGGCCGCGGGATTCATTTCGACCCGCAGTTTCGAGTCACAGTAGGGGTTCTGCACGACGATCTCGGCCGAGTTGTCCGAGAACGAGTAGTGCACGTCCATTTTGAATTGCGGTCCGACTTGGACTTGTACGTTCGAGAGTTTTTCTTTGAGTTCGTACACTTCGCGCATCGAGGGTTGCGATTTGAAGTAATTGTCGACATGGAACTCGCCCAATCGGCGCATCATGTACTCGGCGAAAGCGCGGCGTTTGCGCTGCATTTCATCCAGGCCGACACTTCGCCCACGGTTTTCATCGAAGGCGGTGAAGCGATTCGCCGCGTACGCCAGGCTCTCGGTGTCGATGTAGCCGAACTGCTCGCGGTAACGGGTTTTGAATTCTTGGGTGAGCTGCGCATTGAAGATCTTGGAACGGTAGTCGACCGTTAGTTCGCCTTGCGGAGGCGAAAGATAGACCTCGTAAAACTTCTGCTGCTTCTCTTGGCGAACGTCGGCGACGTAGCCGTCGTCGGAGGCGGGCAGGCGTCCGCTGAACGACGCGCGTTCAGGGCCGGGTTGCAAGAACCCGAAAACGACTCCCAACAAAAAGCTGACCCAAAGACGCAGTTTCACGTCTTTCAGCAATTGCAAAGGGTTCGCCGCCGGTGCGTCTCTAACCCCCCGAAATCAGGGACCTTCTGAAGGCGTTTCGGCGGTCCCTTCCACGGGCCCCCAAACGGGGTGCCTGAGGCTTAGACATGGGCCCAGTGTCATGATCGAAAATTGATTGAATTCAAAGACTTACCCGTTAGATTCGAGGCGTTTGTGGTGTCGATTCTGGGCCCTCCAGATCGTACATATTGGCTTTGGTTTCCGTGAGGTCAGGATTGTTGGTTGAGATGATGGCTTTAAAGCGACGTTCGGACATCCATTTGGCGCGGAAACTGTGGCACGTGGGTGGGGTCTCGATCATGGCGTTGATTTACACCTACGCGCCTTACGAGGTCGCGATGACGATCCTGGCACTGGCGTGGCTGGCGTTCGTTCCCGTCGACGTCTTTCGCCACTACTCGCCCCAGCTCAACCGCCTGGCGCTGAAGACCTTCGGGCTGATCATGCGCGACCACGAAGAGAAGAAACTTGCGGGTACGACGTATTTGCTGACGGGGGCCGCACTGGTGGGGCTGCTTTTTCCGCGTGAAGTCGTGCAGCCGACGTTGCTGTTTCTGGCCTTCGCGGATCCCTTCGCCAGCCTGATCGGGATCAAGTACGGCACGATCAAAATTTTCGGTCACAAAAGCCTGCAGGGATTTTTGGCCGCCTTCGTGATTTGTTTCGTGTTGAGTTTCTCGTATTTCAGCAATCACGGACTGCTCGTGAATTATCAGCTGACGGCCGCTGTGTTGGCGGGACTGGTCGGCGCTCTTGCCGAGCTGATTCCTGTCGCGAACCTGGATGACAACTTGACCCTGCCGGTGCTGAGCGCGCTGGGCCTTTGGGGAATCTATTTGTTTTACGGTCATCCGATGACCTTAGGAGTGATATTCTGATGTCGACAACGACTCCGGTGGAAACCGCGGACTACGCGGCCGAGCCTAAACGCAAACTCGCGATTCATATTTATCTTCTGCCCAATATGCTGACCACGGCGAACCTGTTCTTCGGGTTCTTCGCGGTGGTGCAGGCGGTGCGCGGGGAATTCGTCTATGCCGCGTACTGTATCGTGGCGGCGGCGGTTTTCGATCTTCTGGATGGGCGGGCGGCGCGGTTGACCCGTTCGACGTCGAAGTTCGGGGCGGAATACGACTCCCTCTGCGACTGCGTCAGCTTCGGGATGGCGCCGGCGGTGATGCTTTACCTGTGGGCCTTGCAGCCCTTCGGTCGCATGGGCTGGATCGCGTGTTTCTTCTTCGTCGCCTGCGGTGCGCTTCGTTTGGCGCGCTTCAACGTCCAAGCGAACGTCGTCGAAAAAGCCTACTTCCAAGGTCTACCGATCCCGATGGCGGCGGGGATCGTGGCCAGTTCCATTTTGGCATTCCAGGATATGGGTTGGGACGCCAGCGGGAATCCGCTGATCCTGGCGATGACTTTCCTTCTCGCTTTCGTGATGGTCTCGACGTTCCGTTACCGTTCTTTCAAGGACTTGGATCTGAAGTCGCGGATGCCGTTCCGCTATTTGGTCGTCGGCGTCGCCGTGATCGCGGTCGTCGCTTACCGTCCCGAAGTGAATTTATTTCTGCTGTTCTTGACCTACGCGACACTCGGCGCTGTATTCGGCGTTCTCCGCCTCGGCCATCGCAAAATCCGTCCGAACGCTTATCTGCCCTCGCGCGATGAGCAAGAAGACGACCTGGTCGAAGAGGAGGATGAAGAATCCGCTCTCGACAACGAGATCGTGGAAGAAAAAGACAGGACATAGCAATGGCTCAGAGTCTGAAAATCGGTGTGGTCGGCGCGACCGGAATGGTCGGCAAATCGTTCATGGCAACACTGGAAGATCGCAAGTTCCCCGTCGCGGAGCTGCGTCCCTTCGCCAGCGAAAATTCGCTCGGAAAAACGGTGCGTCTGCAAGGCAAGGACTACGCGATCCAGATTTTGAAACCGGGCTGCTTTGACGGCTTGGACCTCGTTTTCTTTTCGTCGGGCGACGAAATTTCGCAAGAGTGGGCGCCGATCGCGGAAAAGGCGGGGGCTTGGGCGGTCGATAACTCGGCGGCTTTCCGCATGGACGAAAGATATCCGCTCGTCGTTCCTGAAGTGAACGGGGATCTGGTCGCGAAAACGGGTCGTCCCACGATCGTCGCGAATCCGAACTGTTCGACCATTCAATTGGTCGTTGCGCTCGATCCGCTCATGAAAAAATTCGGTCTGGAGTCCGTGCGCGTGGCGAGCTACCAAGCGGTCAGCGGCGCCGGCCAAGCGGCTTACGATGAGCTTTTAGAGTCGGTGAAGACCTACGACGGCAAAACCGAACAAAAGGCCGTCAACTTCGTGCACCCCATCGCGTTCAACTGCATTCCCCAAATCGGCTCATTCAACGATCTGGGTTTCTCGAGCGAAGAGATGAAGATCATGAAGGAAACCCGCAAGATTTTGCGTAACCCCGAAGTGAAGGTTTCGGCCTTTACCGTCCGCGTGCCCGTGCTGAATGGCCACGCCGAAGCGGTTTGGGTGACGTTGAAACAGAAGGTGACCCGCGACCAAGTCGTCGCCGCGCTTTCGGAAGCCGACGGGATCGTCGTTCAGGACGATCTGAAGACCTCCACTTACCCTCAACAACGTTTGGCGTCGGGACAAGATCCCGTCTACGTGGGCCGTATTCACCAGGATTTGGACGATCCGAACACCTGGTTGATGTGGGTCGTTGCGGATAATATCCGTAAGGGCGCCGCTCTGAACGGCATCCAAATCGCCGAGCGAATTTTTGACATTCGCCATTAGTCCTGCTCGAATAATGGGATGAGCATTTCGCGCATCCCTTATTCGCTCGGTCTTTTTCTTGCCGCCACTCTTTCGGTCGGCCCTTCCGCGCAGGCCGCGATCACCTTGATCAGCCACTCGAACTATCTGCGCACGATCGTCAAAGATACGACGAACAACGAGCTGATCTTCTTCGCGGGGCGCACGGCGCAAAACGGACAAGACTGCACCACGGCGAATCCCGCGTTCACGGACGCCAACCTGCCCTGTAACTCGTGCGCGAAGCTCGCCAACACGACTTTGGGTTCCAATGTCTGTAACGACTCCGAAGTTCACCTGAACCTCCCGTTCCAGATCACGCTCCGCTCGGATCAGGCGGAAGACTACGTCAACTGCACGAAGCTGATCGTCGGCCGCGTCGCCGGCGCGACCGAAATCTTTTCTTCGGCGGCGCAGACCACGCAGATCACGCCGGGACGCGCGGGTCAGGACGTGACCGCCACTTTCACGTGGTCGGAAATCTGCGCGGCGGCGGGCGCGGGCAACGGCTGCACGAACAGCTTCAATAAGAAATTCGAGTTCAGCTTCGATCGTCAGTGCAACCAAAGCGCCGACGGGTTTCAGTCGGGTGCGCCGCAGGTTCGCGTCGTCTTCCGTTTCGTGAGTCAGAACGCCAACATGACCCTGGGCTGCGGGGCCGGTGGCGGGACCGCTCCGGGTCCCTTCGAGGGGATTTGCAATTACACCGTCGTTCCCGGCGACGAAAAAGTCTTCATCCGCAACACCGAAGGTGTCACCGCCAACGCGTTCGACGTTCCGAATTTGTCGGGGGCGGGGACTGGCGACTCGAAAGACGAAAGCGGGATGAAGTACACGGCGCTGCGGATTTACTTTTTGCCGCTCGCGTCCGGCGCTCCGGCCGCCATGAACTATTCGACGCCGTTTTCGGACCTTGCGATCAGTGGAACCTCTTTGAGTGAAAGCCGCGTGCAGGGGTTGACCAACGGCGTGGAGTACGTGTTCTGGGGCGGAATGGTCGATCAGGCCGGAACGGTCACGCACCTGGTGGCGAACGGCGGGTTGACGACCGCGCAACAGGGAACTCCGGAAAAGGTGTTCGGACTCTTGGACGAAAAGGGTTGCTTCGTCGCGACGGCGGCCTACGGAACTCCGCAAGCCGATGAGATCCGCGTCCTGCGCGAGTTTCGCGACGTCGTACTGGCGCAAACGGGGCCGGGTCGCGCCTTCATTCGCTGGTACTACGCGAACTCGCCCGAATGGGCGGCGGTGATTCGGGATCACGAGATGTTGCGCGGAATGGTGCGCACTTTCCTCGAACCCATGATCGGCATGGCGAATTTGAGTCTGCATTACGGCGCCTGGGTTTTCTACGCGGCGTTCACCGCGGTCTTCTCTTTGCTTCTTTGTGGAGTGGCTTGCACGAAAGTTCGCGGGCGTTGGCGCGGTCGCGCGGCGGGGAGCAAAACTTGAAATCCTTGAAAGCGATTCTGGTTCTGACTTTACTGCTGGGTGTTTCATCGGGTTTCGCGCAAGACGAGGACGATTTCGAAAGCGAAATGCAGCAGTCCATGGAAGAGGTCGATACCGGAACGGATCTGCCTCCGTCGGAATTCGGTAGCGAAGCTTTTGGTGACGAGTCCGGTGAAAGCTTCACCGCGCCCGAGGAACAACGTCCTTTCGCGCCGACACCAGCTTATACGCCCCCGCCGGTCGAGATGGCCGCGCCGGGAACTTTTCAAAAACCGAAAGGCCCGCCGCAAGGAGGGACGCTCGAGACCACGCATCCGAACGCCGCGAAAGGCCTTCTGCGCATCGAAAAGGACGGCACCTACGTTTACCGTACTCACATTCCGGAAAAATCGCGTTCGAGTTCAATGCGCGTCGGTTACTTGACCACGCCGTTGATTCGCAACAATCAGGGCGTCAGCTTCGGCGACATCTACGGTGCGGACGGACTTTTGGGATTGGTCGGCGAATACGAGTGGCAACCTTTCCGCCGTTTCGGCGCTTTGGGCTTTCGCGTGGGTTCGGGTTTGGTCGTCGCGCGGGGGAACGGTCGCTTCGCGGACGGCGTCGCCGCGGAAGAGATTTACAATCTGATCGTGCTTCCGCTCTCGGCCGAAATCAGCTACCGCTTCGAGTACGTACGTCGTCAGTGGGCGGTGCCTTTCGTGACCGGCGGAGCGATCGGTTACGGAATGGTTGAGTTCCGTGATGACGGGAAAGCCCCGACCATGGCATTTTCCCCGGCGGTCGTCGCGGGCGGCGGAATTCACTTCAACATTTCCCGCTGGGATCCGCAGGGCGCGTTCATTCTCGCGCAAGATTACGCGATCGCGGACCTGTGGCTGACCCTCGAGGGCAAGGTCATTCAGGGCTTGGACCAAGGTCTCGATATGACCAATCAGACCGTCAGCGCGGGCTTCACCGTCGACTTCTGATTCAGGTCTTGTCTCACTCCGGGAGGCGTCTTTGCGGAAGACGTTTCCCGAGGGGAAATCTCATTTTAAGGCTCAGTTTCGGGCGCGAAGCGGCCGTAATATATAAAGATGGGAATGGACTCGCGAAACCCTCAGGGTTTTAGCTTAGTCGAACTCTTGCTGGGCGCCGGGATTTTGTCCGTGGTGCTGCTCGTGCTTGCGACGTCCGGAATGTTCATGACCCGCCTTCTCAGCAAAAAAGAACTGACTTATTTGCGCGCGCAGCAACTCGAGCAACGCCTGATCGAAGCCTTGCAAGAGAATAACAACTTCGAATTCAAAACTCGTAACTACATGCGCGACGGCGCTCGCTTCCCGGCCTTCACGCTTTCTTTCGGTTCGGCAGTTGAGCTGAAGATGGACGCGATCGAAGAATCGACGAACGTCGACATTAAAACTGATTTCGAGATTCCGCAACCGGACCGCCTACTCTCTAACGTGAAAGCGTCGGTCAATTATTACGATTTGGACGGAGTGAAGTGCGGACCGAGCGAAACTGACGATTGCCCCATCGGCGTGGCGATTTCGATGATCCAAATTGCGGGAACGTACGACTACTACACATACGGTGGAACCGTCGACTATCTCGAAGAGGACTCACGCAAGGATAAAGCGACGACGCCGGTCTTCGCGCTGGCTTACCGGATCATGGTGCCGGCTCCTGAAATGGTGGATCGCAAACCAGCCAGCGAGGACGATGTGGACCTGCGTCCCTACATCTCGCTGGGCGCGAAGGTCGTTGCGCCGTCGGATATTGGCAAATTCGAGTTCGAGGATTACACGACGACATTGCCCGGCGAGGTTTACTTGGAAGTGAACGGTGAATGGAACTGTCCGGACGGCTCCTACATCCGTGGCATCGATCCGTTCTACCAAAGTCCGGTTTGCTTGCGCATGGGTTCGAATTGCGTGAAGGGTGAGCTCGGTAAGCAGTTGCAGATTTCCGGCAACACGCTGTACGTGGATTGCGTGCCCTTCAAGAAGTATGAGTGCACTGACTCCGAGTACGTAATCTCGTGGATCAGTCCTAAATATTTGGATTCCGATTATAGCGGCGCCGAGAAGCCCGGTCAGTGCGTCTACAAAGGTGTGAAAAGAGACTCGCGCAAGATCTCTGGAAACGCCGGGCAAATGGATATTCAAGAGCGTTGCGGTTCGAAGTATGAAATGAAGGTGAATTGCGGCGGGCACGCCAAGATCATATCGAATTGCGTGGGACCGGCGGATCCCGAAACGGGCGTTGCGCCCGAGGTTCCTCCGAACGTGCCTTCCGTCGGTGGTTTGAAAAGTAAGCTCGGCACGAACTCGTACAACTGCCGATTGGATGTAGGACCCAAACCGGAGGTCTGTCCCGCGGGTTATTCTGGGGGCTCTTATTCCGTGCACGTCGACATGGAGACGACGTGTGAATTGCGTCCCGAGGACGAATACCGTCCGTTGAAGGGATTTTGATGAAGAACTCTCAACGCGGTAGCATTATGGTGATGGTTCTTTTGGTCTTGGTCATCGCGTCCGCCACGATCGTGATCGTGCCGCGCATCGCGAGCAACATGGCCGAGAGCTACCGTCGTGCGATCATTGAGTCGTCGTGGCGTACGATGACCGATAAATTGCGCCTGACTTTGCGGAATCCCGGTTGGATCTCGTGCAAGACGGCGAAGAACTGCGTTTTGCGTAAAGATTCGGCCTCGGGATCCCCGATTCTCGAGCTGCACGTCCGCGAGATGTTGGCCGACATGGCTGGTCGTTTTGAGTGCGGTCCGGTCGGTAAAGCCCACTATTGCAGCTACGGAATTTCTTATGACATCAATGATCCGCGCAGCAAATCCTCGAAAGAGGCGACGAAGATCTCTCTGCAGCCGCCCGGTAAAGACAACAAACTGCCGTATACCGAGCTTTGGGTTTACTTCAATACCGAAGTGCCCTCGGAGCTTGTGGGCAAGGTGCGCTCGCTTCCGGTTCGCTTGGGCGAAGTAAAAATGAAAATGGACCTGCCGAGAGGAGTCGCGGTCGAGGATGACAAACGTTACCTCTGCCAGGGCTTTTTGATGGGATTCAACGAAAACGGTTCGCCCATCTGCAAGAACATTTCGACGAAGCGGATGGGAGTCGGCGAGTACGTGACGACGTTCGTTCCCCAAGACATGGATAAAGACGACGGCATGGACCCGACCGATGTTCCGGAAGTCGTTCGGGACTGCACGAACGGAGATGACTACCTTCTGAATTACGTTTGGCGATGGGGAAAAAAGTATGACCATACGTGCGCGACGCGCGTGAAGCCTTGGCAGGTCAACTGATGCGATTGAACCAGCGGGGGCTCACCCTTTTAGAAATGGCCGTGACCATGGTCCTCCTCGGAGTGATCGTGACGGCCTTTTTGCATCAAGTGGTGGGGGTCAGCTCACTGACATCGAACGCGCGGATCGATACCCAATCCAGCGAATTGAAAGCGGATCTGCGGATGTATTTGCGGCAGATGGGCTCGGTCCGCCGGATCGTTAGCGAGTTCGCGGGAAGCCCCATCGACACGGGAAAAGGTTTCGAGAAGGCTGCGCTGTGCCTGAAAGGCCGCGGAAGTAACTGTACGTCGCTCCAAGCGGAATCCTGGCGTCAAATCGCGCTTGAGGGTTTCACCATGAGCGGAGCTGGGGACAAAGTCTCGGGACATTTGATGGAGTATCATGGAATCAACGGTCCTTGCGTTTCGAAGGATGTTTATGCATGTCCGTGGCGAGTGAGTGTTCACTCCCGTTATCTTTGCGAGAAGGGAAATAGTTGCGCGGGGATCGAATTCGTCGCGCAGATCATCACGAAGAACGACGGAAAGGATCAGGTCATTTACCGCTACAATAAGTATTGGAGCGCTTACGACTTGGGCTACTCCGAGCCTGTGGATTATAACTCGTGTATGCAGCGAACCGACGAGGGCCTCAAGCCCAAAGACCCCATCAAGGGAGTGAACTATCAATCACGTGCGATCGCCTGCGGGAAACTACCCGAAAAAGTCGTTTGCACGGATAAAGAAGAGCCGATTCGCGGCACGGGCGGCGGTGAATGCGGTGACGGCGGCGACATCCCGAAAGCCGGGACGTGTACAATCGCCTTCGCGCCGGAAGCTTTCATTATCAGTAACGACCGAAAAGACATGAAGATGAGTTACACGACCATCGGTCAAAATCTGAGCCGCCTGCAGGCGAAGTGCGAAGAAAAATGGACGGCGGCCGAGGGCTATGTGGGACCGGGGCAGGAGGGTAATAGTGTCTACGCCTCACAGGTGGCCTACCTTCCGCAAAAGCAAAACGGCGAGGGCGATTTGGCGCTTCTCCAGCAGGATATCTTGCCCGGGCGGACCGAGATCACTTGTACCGCCATTATGCAGAAGCAAGATCAAACGGAAGCCGGGGAATGTTCCGCGAGCATTACGCTGATCCGCCCGCTCGGAAACGGCCCCATCACCTTCGAAGTTGGCGAAGAGAAAAAGAGACAGATGGAACAAGCCGCCAGTGTGCAAAACGAGGAAAAGTAAGTCTCTTGCTTGACCGGGGTTCTTCCGGGCGGCCAAAGTGCGCTTCATGGCGCGCTACCGAATGCTCATTTCCTACGACGGCACCGATTTCTGCGGCTGGCAGCGCCAGGGAGAACACAAAAATTCCCCCAAGCTTCCCAGCATCCAGGAAACCCTTGAAAAGGCCGTCGGCCAGATTTTGAATCATCCCCTCGACATCTCGGCTTCGGGACGGACGGACGCGGGCGTGCACGCCGTCGGTCAGGTCATTCACTTCGAAACCGAGCGGAAAATTCCGCAGGATTTGTGTTGGGCTTTGCGTTCGAAGTTGCCGCCGTCGATTTCGCCGAAGGCGTTGTGGCTTGCGCCCGATGAGTTTCACGCGACGTTGTCGGCCGTGAATAAGACGTACCGCTATTGGATCTACAATCAGCCGCGCGCCTCGGCGCTGTTTCATCGTTACAGTTGGTGGATTCGCACGCCGCTGGATCTGTCGCGCATGAATCGCTCTGCCGAACAGCTTTTAGGAACGCAGGATTTCGCGAGCTTCCGCAATGTGGGAACTCCGACCAAAACCACGATCCGTCGCATTGACCGGGCGGTGTGGACCGAAACGAAGCCGGGGATTTTGAAGTTCGAGGTCACCGGAAGCGGCTTTATGAAGCAAATGGTGCGCAACCTCGTGGGCACGATGACCGAGCTTGAAATTCGCGGCAAAAATCCTGAAAAAATGAGTGAAATCATTGCCTTGAAAGACCGCTCTGAGGCGGGTCCCGCGGCTCCGGCCCAGGGGCTCTTTTTGATGAAAGTCCGCTACCCGAAGGCCCTTGACAACAAATGCCGCCAACTCTAAAAGGTTCCTTCTGCAAAGAAATTGACCTGAAATTTTGAATATTGTCCCTGTCAGCTATCGGAGTTTTTCCATGAAAACATGGATTGTAAAGAAAGAAGAGACTGAGCGTAACTGGTGGATCGTTGATTGCTCCAACCAGCGCGTCGGTCGTATTGCCACTCAGATCGCAACTCTGTTGCGCGGCAAACACAAGCCCACCTTCACTCCGAATCAGGACAACGGTGACTTCGTAATCGTGATCAATACCGACAAGCTTGAGCTGACCGGTAACAAATGGAACACAAAAAAATTCTTCCGCCATTCTCGTTGGTTCGGTTCTTTGAAAGAAAAGACGGCTGCGGAAATGAAGCAGGAAGATTCGGCATTCGTTCTCAGCGAAGCGGTTCGTGGCATGCTCCCGACCAACAAAATGACATACTCGCTGATGACCAAGCTGAAGACCTACACTGGCGCTGAGCACCCCCACGCGGCTCAGAAACCCCAACCTTTTAAAGTTCAGTAATCGAGAAGGAACCTCATGGCCGCTGAAAAAGTGTTCTACGCAACCGGAAGACGTAAAACCAGCTCTGCACGCGTTTATATGCGCGCGGGTTCGGGCAAAATCATCGTGAACGGTTTGAAGTCGGATGATTACCTCAAGCGTCTGCAATCGCGCATGGTGATCCTGCAACCCTTCGACGTCACCAACATGGGTGGCAAGTTCGATATCGACATCACCGTGACCGGTGGTGGTGAGTCGGGCCAAATGGGTGCGATCCGTTTGGGTATCGCGCGCGCACTGACCGCATTCGACGCTGAACTTCGTCCGCCGCTCAAAAAAGCCGGCTACCTCACTCGCGATCCTCGCGAAGTCGAGCGTAAGAAGTACGGTAAAGCGGGCGCACGTCGTCGCTACCAATACTCGAAGCGTTAATCGTTACGAGTTTCGAAAGACTCTTCAAAAGACCGATGGTGTTCCCATCGGTCTTTTTTTTTGCCCGAAATCGGGTGGAGCGCGGCCCGCCCTCGTCTCATTCCGAGACACGGATTTCACGGGTCCCGAAAGCGAACGCGCGCATTCTTTCGAATACGACGTCGAGTGTTTCAACATGGGCCTAAGAGTTCGACAGCCTTTGAGGTTCCGGGGAATCGGGCTATCCTGGATTCAGAGGGGGAAACTCTATGAGACAATATTTCATCGCCGCTGCTATGCTGGTCGTGATGATGGCGTTTCAGAACTGCGGGAAGGCTGGTGACACGGCTTTCACGGCGGGTGATTTGAGTTCCTCGGCTCCCATGAAGAAGATCCGCGCGGACCAGTTTTCGTCCCTGGTCATGACGGATGCCTCGACGGCGCAATTCCTGGAAGTGAATCTGAATAGCGGACATATTAATGGATACGACGATCGCGGGATCGCGACCGGCGCACGTTATTGTCTGGGTGAGCGCGATCGCTTGCAGCTCGACGAGCTGATCAAGGGCGCGGAAGTCTGCGAGCCCGTGGTTCAGCCCGAAGGCGAGAACTGCATGATGGTTTACCAATATCCCTACGCCTCGCTGAAGAGCGGCGGTCAGGAAGTGCGGTTGGGTGAAAAGCATCACGGTTGCCAAGTGCCCGTGGATCTTTGCGGCGAGCGTGCGGCGCAGTTGAAGTCGCTCGTGCAGTCGCTCATCAATCGGATGGACGGCCTGACCTGCGAATAATCGAGGTCACCCGGTTTCGCTCCATGAAGAAAGAACATGCTGAAATTTGAAGCTTGATTGGCGGCCTGCGCCAGACGGAAGCCTTCCGTAAGGGGGCTTCATGTCGTTTTCCACCGCACGCATTCTGGTTGTCGGCGTCCTCAGCCTGACTTTTTTCACGGGGGCGCAGAATCTGCGCGCGCAAGCCACGGGCGAACCCCTCGCGGTTCTGCAGGGATTGACCGACGAGACCACGACGCAGATCGCGGTCGTGGTTCCCGCGGATGAAACTTTCCAATACCAACTGAGCACCGAGAATTTGCCCGCCGTCACTTTGAGCGTCGAGCGCAAGTCGCGCGCGGATTCGAACTTCGCGGTCGATCAGGTGAAGGCGCAGGGTTTACGTTCCGGGACCTGGTACGATCTGCGGATTCTGGATGCGCGCGGGAATATCCGCGACGTTCGCCAGCTGCGGAGTTTGGAGCTGAACCGCACGCAGGTGAAATTCGCCTTCGCGAGCTGCGTGAACGACAACTTCGAGGCCGCGGGAACGTGGGTGCAGCTTTCGAAAGATCGCCCCGCACTTCTGTTCATGATCGGCGACAACGTCTACGCGGATCATTTGGGAATGATCAAACGCCGCATGGCCGATCCCGCGCAGCTGTGGCAGCGTTACGTCGAAACTTGGAATACGATCGAACTTTTCAAGATGAAGCGCCTGATCCCGACGCTCGCGACCTGGGACGATCATGATTACGGGACGAATAACGGCGACCGCAACTATCCCTTCCGGGTCGAATCCCTTGAAATCATGATGACCTTCTTCGCGCAGGACAGTCGGCAATCGGAAGTCCTGATTCCGGGCCCCGGCGCGGCGAGTTTGTTTCGCGCCTTCGGGCAAAATTTCTATCTTCTGGATGCGCGCAGTTTTCGGACTGAACAGGGCGCGAACGAGTCGACCCATTGGGGCCGCGATCAAGAGAACTGGCTTTTCGAGCAAACGAAGCTTCACCCGGAGCCCAGCTGGATTTTCAACGGTAGTCAGTTCTTCGGCGCCTACAACGGGCAGGAGTCGGTGGAAGGGGAGCACTTCGAAAGTCTCGAGCGTCTGCGCCGCGAGCTGAAGAAGCGTTCCCAAGTCTTCGTCTTCGGCTCGGGCGACGTTCACTTCAGCGAAGTCATGGAAATCGAAAAAGAGTTCGCGGGCTATCCGACGCTGGAACTCACTTCGAGCTCGGTGAACGGACTCTACGTGCGCTGGATGGATCGCGCACTTTCGAATCCTCGGCGTCTCTTCTCGGATGCCAGCCACAATTACATTCTGGTCGACTCGACCGTGACACCGAAGGGCCTTGTTTTGAAAGCCTCCTCCCGTGGCGCGAGCGATCGCACGAACTTCGAGCTTGAACGCCGAATCGAGAAATAATCCCGGGCTTTCGCCCGGGTTCAAAACGAAGCTCAAGGCGCAATAAGCTGCGAGCCTCCGGAATTGTCGTAAGTCACTTCCGCCGTCGTCCAATTCAGACCCACGTTTTTGTAGTAGCGGGCTTGGTTATGATTGATGTTGAGGGCGCGGCACTGGGTGTCCGTCACGCATTGGCCGTTATTTTTGCAGCGAGGGACCGTACCGTTCAGTGCGCCCGGATAGGTTCCTGATCCCAGCGGGTAGTTGACCTTCTGGGTGCAATTGGCATCGGCGTAGGCCTGTTGATCACCGTTCGAAGTGCCGAAGTAAATCGTGCGGACGCGCAAGGTTTGTCCCTTGTAGGTCATCGTCGAAGCAAGGTTGTAGCTCGCCCCGGGAATCTTCGGCAGGGGTTTCGTGCAGCGAATGAAACTTCCGAACTCTTGGCAATTCAGGTCCGCGGGGATTTCGGTCGAGGTTCCGGACGAAGTCCCGGTCCGCGTCGGCTCCTCGGTGGCCGCGACCTCACCGGCGACTCCGCGAGCGGAGACGATCTGCGAACCGCCCGAATTGTCGAGCACGGCGACGGCGGTCGTCCACTGCCGGACTTTCGTTTTCACGTAGGCCGCGGCGCCCACTTTCGTCGTCATTTTACGGCAGAAATTGTCGGTCACGCATTGGCCGCTCTCTTTGCAGGACGGGACTTTACCGCTGGCGGCGCTCGGGTAAATTCCCGAGCCCATCGGATAGTCGACGGTCTGCGTGCAGTTCTTGTCGGCATACGCCTGTTGATCGGCGTTCGACGTTCCGAAGTAGACGTAACGGAGTTTCAAGGTTTGTCCCTTGTACTTCAGCGTCTGGTCCGTCGCGTAGCTTGCGTCCGGGGCGCGTGGCAGTTCTTTAGAGCAACGAAGAAAATCGCCGTACTCTTCGCAGGTGTATCCGGCCGGCGCCGCGTCCTCGGTGTCGTCGATCCGCGCAAGACCGGCGTTGTCGTACAGGATTTCGGTTTGGGTCCACTTCTTCGTTTGGTTCAGATAGTACTTGGCGCCGCTGTAGCTTTTCGCGAGTTTTTGGCAACCGGACTTGGCGGGACACTGTCCCGTACCGTCGTCTTTGCAAGCGGGCACGGTGACGCTGGTCGAGCGAATGTAAACGCCCGAGCCCATCGGATAGTTGACCTTCTGCTGACAGTTCGCATCGGCGTAGGCCTGTTGGTCGGAGTTGGAAGTTCCGTAATAAACGTGGCGCAGCTTCAAGGTGTAGCCGGCGTATTCGATCGTCGGCGGAAGCTCGTAGGTTTTACCGGGTTTAATTTCGATGCCCGACTTGCGCGAGCAGCGAACGTAGTTTTCCGCCGCGAAGATCTGGCATTCGTATCCGAGATCCGCGGCTTCGGTTTCGGTCGCGCTCGCCAGTTCGCGGGCGGCGACGCCGGGATCCGAGGTGAACAATCGACCGGCGCGACCCAGCCCCGTTTCTTCGATATCGAAACTCACTTCGCGGAACGCGCCTTCCGGCGAGCAGTTCTGAAAGACGATGGCGGTCGTCACGATCAAAGCGATCGTGACACTGAACTTCCTGATCCAGTTGCAACGCGACATAATTTCCCCCCTGGATTTGTGATCAAAACATGAATGCGGCTCTCAACCTGAGAAAAAAGTGAGACGGGTTCCATACTGAGACGGATTTCGTTTCAAGAAGAGACATGATTTTCCATACGTCTTCCCTCATTCCTCGATAGACTAGAGAGAGTTCCGCACTCGGTAGGGGGTTGCCGCTTGTTCGTTTGGATTCGCTGGCCATGGCTTGCGCTCGGCTTTGTCGGCGCCTTGACCGCTTCGGTCTTTCAGAATTGTGGCCAAAGTTTTCGCGTCGCCGATGCGGCCGAACTGCGCGGACTCACTCCTTTTGTTTCGGGCACTGGCGAAAATCTGATCGACGTTTTCGGTTTGTCGAAAAATCTGCTGGCGGACGATGCGTCGCTAAAAACGGGAACGTTTGACGACAATTGCATGACCTCTTCGACCTATGAGGCGTGCATCTTCTGGAAAAATCCGTCGGCAACCAATTACATCCGTAACGGTGAGTTCATTCCGGACAATGACGACGCCGATACGGTCGGCGTTTCTGCTTACGGTCAGCTTCAACAATTCGGAATCAACGTCTCGTCCCGTCTGACGGCCGGTCAGTTGCGGAATTCAACGTTCGACGTTCACTACCGCACGGGGACCAGCACGAAAAATTACTTCGCGCCCGGCGCGGCGGGGTACAAGATTTCGGCGGCCGCTTCGGCCAGTGCTTCGACCGCGTCCCAGAGGTTCGGACTGGAGCAGATCCAAACTTTCTTCGTGTTGGACACCTTTCGGGAGTTCATCGCTTCCCGTGGGGGCGGACTGTTCATCGAGGGGTTGGCCATTCCCGTGAATGCGGTGAATTTGGATGTCGAGTCGAATGCCTACTATGCGCCGTCGTCGGGGACCGTTCGCGGCGGATCGATCGAGCTCGGCGTACGCAAGGGCAAGTCGTCTCGACAATATCAGTTTGGTTTGAGCTCCGAAGTCACCGTCCACGAAATGGCGCACGCCAATTTGGATGCCGCGAACCTGACGTTGCGCGAAGGGTTACCGGACCTCATCATCATGGTTCCGTGTTCGAAATCGGGGAAGGAATACTACGTCACCTCATCGATGGCGGCCGACGCGAACTATGAAAGCTTTCTATCGAAAATCGAGTCGACCTGTGGGCAGGTGGATGAATCGGAAGCCGAATACGTGACGATTTGCAAAAGCAGTGCGGGATGTTTGCGCGCGATCGACGAGGGACAGGCCGACTTTTTCGCGATGACCTACTTCGCGCGGGCGCCGTCCGTTGGCGAGCTCAGCATCGAAAAGGATTACGTGCGTTATTGGCGCAAACGCTCGAAGGTCACGCGCGCCAACGTCGATACGGTGTTCGGGGTCAGTTACTACGATGATTTTTTGAAGTCGCGCCAAACAACCTCCGGCGAGATCCACGATATGGGCGAAGTCATTTCGGAGATTCTTTTTGATATCTACGCCAACGATGCCGTCGACCGCAGCGCCTTCTTGAAAACCGTGACGGAAAGCCTGACGCGCCTGAATCAAAATTCCACTTTTCTGACGATGCGGGATCAGCTGATTTCGATCGATGCCTCCGCGCAGGCGGGGAAGAACGCGTCTTATATCCGTAAAGCCTTTTCCGACCGGGGCTACTAAGTGCAGAAGTCTTTCAACGTCATTTTAGGAATCGTCTTCGGGCTTGCGCTGATCTTCGCGCTTCATGGTCGTCAGGACACGGTGACCGGCTCGACCAGCGCCCCGACCGCGGCGACAGCATCACCCGGGCGTGCCGAAGTGAGTGCCACGCCTCAGCCCCTTCAGCGTCGCCCCAGCCAAGCGCGTCCCGCGAATCTCGAGGACTTTCTGCGTTTGCAGGACCCGCAGGCGGAGTGGACGGTTCATCGCGATGAGGCGGGAACCGTGACCGGCTTCATGGGCGGACGTTTGCCTTTGCGGGGGCGTCCCGAAGCGATCCTGAGCTCGATCAGCTCTTATTTGATTGGCCAAAGCCCGGAGTTTCGCGAGGCCGAAACGGCGAGCGTCGAGGGCCCCCTGGCCACGACCCGCACCTACCGGCAAATGGCGTCGGGCTACGAAGTCTACGGTGCCGCCGCTCGCGTTTCGGTGAATCATGGCGAGGACGCGGCGACCGAGGTTTCTTCGGATCTGCGTAAAGTCCAACAGGTCGATACCACCGTCGCGATCGAGCTGCGTGAAGCGGAGGCTCGGCTGCGTGACCAGCTCGCGCGGCATACGGTCTTGGAAGTCACCGGCACGTCGCGGCCCCTTGTCTTTGGCCGTACGCCCGAGGATAACGAACTGGCATGGCAGTTTCGAGTCGTCGTTGCCAAACCCGGGCGCCAACATCGCGAGATTCTTTTGAGCGCCCGGGACGGCCGGATCCTTCTCGACCGCTCGGTCGTTCGTCATTAAATTCCCGCAACTCCAGTGAAGACGATGGGGATCGCCGACAGGCGACTAGAAGTTGTACGCCTCAAACGTCGCCGTATCATCACCCCCTCCATTGCTTTTGGCTGCTAATCTGGATTCATTGGGGGATCTTTTGAATCTGAAAATCCAAACCGTAAAAGTCGCAAGTCTGATGTGGGTTCTGGCCGTCGCTCTGGGACCCGTGATGGTCGAAGATGTCTCGCGCGTGCAGCAAGAGGCCCGGCAAGTGGCCGCGCAGGTTCACGAGAGCCAGGTGGAGCTCGTGGCGAAGACCGAAGCACCGGTCAAGAAAGCGGGACGAACCCCCGCATCCACCGAAACGCAAACACGCTAATGATCGTTAAACACAAAAAGAGCCGACGCGACGTTGGGGGACGAAGCGGGGCCGGAGGACGAGAGATGCGCTACCTGTTGTTTATTTCTGTCTTGATGACCGGAATGTACGCCTTAATTACGGGCCCCCGCCAAGTCGAAGTGGCGATCGCCGCCGATCTGCCGATCGAAGAAAAGATCCGTCGCATGGACGAGATCAATGCCACCTACTCTTACGGAAGTTTACGTTTACCGGCGAACCAATCCGGTAACTAAGCCGTCACTTTGACGCTTTTGCCGGCGTAGGTGACCGTCTGCCCGGCGCGGATTTTCTTTCCGCGGCGGGTTTCGGTTTCGCCGTCGACCTGAACTTCGCCCTCGACGATGGCGTGCTTCGCATCGCCGCCGGTATCGCAAAGCCCTGCCACTTTCAGCAGGGCTTGCAGCAGAATGAACTCTTCACCTTCAAGTTGAAATTCCACATTACCCCAGAAGCGCTTTGAGTTTCGCCCGCGCCTCGGGCCAAGCTTTGGGATTGGGGACCGCGCCCTGGGCGAAATCGGGGCGACCGCCGCCCTTACCGCCCATCACGCCCGCGAGCTCTTTCAACAGCGCGCCGGCTTGGACTTTGGGGTTCAGGTCTTTCGAAACCGCGACGAGCAGCGGGGCGGTGTCTTCACCTTGGCCCAACAGCACGACGACGCCGGTTTGGATCTTGTCTTTCAGCTGATCCGCCCATTTCGCAAGGATTTCGCGATCCGCGCTGGGGGCTTCGGTCGCGATGACCTTACCGCCCCCGAAGCTGTCGGCCGCTTTCACCCAAGCGTCCAGATCGACCGCCGCCGACTGGGATTGTTTGATCTGCTTTTCGAGGTCGCGGACCTGCGCCTTGGACGCCTCGATCCACTGGGTGACGTCTTGGGGCGAGTTCATGAAGTTCGACCAGCTTTCCATCAGGCCGACGGCAACGCGGGCCTTTTGGTTTTCGCTGGCGTGTTTCATCAGGAACTTCTGCGCGACGTCGCCGGTGATGGCTTCGATCCGGCGCACGCCCGCACTCACGCCGGACTCGGACACGATCTTGAACAGGCGAATCTGCGCCGTATTCGAAACGTGCGTTCCGCCGCAGAGCTCGGTCGAAGCGTCGTCCATCTTGAGCACGCGCACTTCGTCGCCGTATTTTTCACCGAAGAGCGCCATGGCGCCGGATTCGATGGCTTTTTTGTAGGGCATGACCGCCGGCGCGACGGGGATGGCGCGCGCGATCTGTTCGTTCACCCAAGTCTCGATCTTTTCGATCTCTTCTTTGGTGACGGGTTTGTTGTGCGAAAAATCGAAGCGCGTTTTTTCGGCGTCGACCAAGCTTCCGGCCTGGGTCACGTGCGTGCCCAGGAACTTGCGCAGCGCCGAGTGCATCAGATGGGTCGCCGAGTGATTGTTCGCGATCTGACGGCGCGTGCTTTCCACGACCTGCAAGGTCACGGGCTGGCCGGTTTTGAACGAACCCGAGGTCACCTCGATCTGGTGCAGGTACACGTCGTTCTTTTTCGTCGTATCGAGGACCTTCGCGTGGCCTTCGGTGGACTCGATGACGCCCGTATCGCCGATCTGTCCGCCGCCCTCGGCGTAGAACGGAGTGACCGCGGTGACGAGCACGCCGGTTTCGCCGGTTTTCAACGTGTCGACGACCGCCGATCCCGAAGAGAGGGCCAGAACGTTCGCGGAGTCTTTCAAGGTCTCGTAGCCGGTGAAGCGGGTCGCGCCGTTTTGGCCTTTGAGGTCTTGCGTCCACGCGATCATGTGGCCGTCATCGGCCGACATGGATTTGCCCTTCCAGCTGGCTTTCGCGAGCTCGCGGGCTTTCTGCATGTGCAGTTCGAATTCGCTTTCGTCGACGCTGAAGCCCTTTTCTTCGGACATCACGCGGGTCAGATCCGCGGGAAAACCGTAGGTATCATAAAGTTTGAAAACGAACTCGCCCGGAACTTTTTTACTGTTCCCCAAGCGTTTGAGCTCGTCGAACAGGATTTGCGTTCCGGTATCGAGCGTTTGCAGGAAGCGACTTTCTTCGTCTTCGATGGTCGCCATGACGACGTCGCGACGGTTCTTCAGCTCGGGGTAAATCGAGCCCATGGATTCGATGTAGACCTCGGCCAGGCGGGGCAGGAACGAGTGCTTGTCCGAAACTTTACGGCCGTAACGGATCGCGCGGCGAAGGATCCGGCGCAGGACGTAGCCGCGGCCTTCGTTCGCGGGCATCGCGCCGTCGGCGATCAAGGTCGCGCTGGAGCGGACGTGGTCCGCCATCACGCGCAGGGCTGCCAGATTCTCTTTCACTTCTTGCGCCGACATGCCGTCGACTTCTTTCGTGCCGACGGGGAGGTCGCGCAGCTTGTCCTCGAGGCGCAGAAGTTTTTGGAAGTCCCAGCCGGCGATTTTACACGCGGCTTCGATCATGGGCGTGAACAAATCGGTGTCGTAGTTGTTCATCTTGCCTTGCATGGCCGCGACCACGCGCTCAAGCCCCGATCCGGTGTCGACCGAAGGTTTGGGCAGGGGCTCCATCACGCCCGGGGATTTTTCGAAGAACTGCATGAAGACCAGGTTCCAGATCTCGACGTAACGGTCTTCACCGGCGACGATCCCTTTGAACGGGTCGGACTCGCGTCCGGCGCGGGGACCGTGATCGTAGAAGATCTCTGAGCAAGGACCGCAGGGACCGGTATCGCCCATACGCCAGAAGTTGTCTTTCTCGCCCAGACGGAAGATGCGGTCTTTCGGAACGCCCTCTTGTTTGTGCCAAATGTCCGCGGCCTCGTCGTCGCTTTCGAAAACGGTGACGTAGAGTTTTTCCTTCGGGATGCCGAGGTCTTTGGTCAACAGCTCCCACGCGAAGCGGATGGCGTCCTTCTTGAAATAGTCACCGAAAGAGAAGTTTCCGAGCATTTCGAAGAAGGTGTGGTGACGCGCGGTGAAGCCGACGTTTTCCAAGTCGTTGTGTTTTCCGCCGGCCCGCACGCACTTCTGTACGGTGACGGCGCGGGTGTAGTCGCGCTTTTCAAGGCCGAGGAACGCGTTTTTGAATTGGTTCATTCCGGCGTTCGCGAACAGCAGCGTCGGATCGTTCTCGGGAATCAGGCTCGAGCTCGCGACATGCGTGTGACCGTTGCGCTTGAAGTAGTCGACAAAGATCTGGCGGATTTCTTGGCTGGTGGGCTTTTTGGACGTCATCCGGCCAATATAGCGAAGGAGTCATCCGTGCGGTAGCGATTTAGGACTTCAGTTCAGCTAAGGCTTTGCGAATGGTTTCGCCCTCGAAGCCCCGGGACAGCAGGAAACGCTGGAGTTTGGCCTTCACTTCCCGGGTCGGGGCCTGGGTGCCCAGTTTGCGCGACACCAGCGCCCGGGCTTTCTCCAGTTCCGTTTCGGGATCGGCTTCGATTTTCGGCAGTCCGAGGGTGCCGAGTTTCTGGTTCATCCAGCGGATGCCTTTTTTGCGACGGTCCAGTCCCGAGCGCCACTTCTCGGCGTAGACTTTAAGCGTTTCGTCGCTGTCCGGCAGCCAGCGGTTTTCGATGGCCCAGGCGATGGCGCTTTCGACCTCTTCGGGCGTGAATTTACGCGAGAGTTTGCGTTTGACCTCGAGGGGGGAGTGGTCGCGACGGGCGACCATATCCAGAATCTTGCGACGCGGGTCCGGCGCGGGCGTCTCTTTCTTTTCCTTCTTGTCGCGACTATCACGATTGTCGCGTGGGTTGTGATCGGGCTTACGATCTGGCATAGATCATTTCTTTCCCCGTTTCGTCGAAAGGGCAACTCCGATGTCCGTCCCCGATCTGCGTATCGTCGCGTCCAGCACCGATTGGTTGGAGAGCTTCCGTGCGTGCATCGATCAGGTCGCGCGCGAGAAAAAGTACCTGCTCATGTCGGAAGGCCCTCCGCTCGCGAAATTACGCGCGTTTATCGAGGGGATGGAGCGCAAGCAAAACCCGCAGTTCCTCGCCTTGGTCGGCGATGAGGTCATCGGGTGGAGCGACCTCCGCCGGTTGGACGACCGGATCACCGGGGAATTGGGGATGGGCGTCAAAGACGGCTACCGGGGACGGGGCGTGGGTCATGCCCTCCTTCAAGCTTGTTTGAAGGCGGCATGGGACTCAGGTTTCGACAAAGTCCAGTTGAAGGTTTATCTACAGAATCAACGGGCCATCGATTTCTATATCGCCGCGGGTTTCCGTTTGGAAAAGCGGCTGAAGAATTTCGCCAAGCTCGACGGCGTGTCTCTCGATGCGCAGCAGATGTATTTACGGAAGGAACACGCTTGAACTCTCGCCTTGCCATGACGCCTTGGACTTTCATCGCCACCTGCGGGGGCGTCGGTTACGCGCCGAAAGCGCCGGGGACCTTTGGCACCCTGATCGCGGTCCCCTTCGCCGTGGCCCTGGCGTTTTTACCGCCGGTCCTGGCGATGGCGATCATCATCGGTATCACCATGGTGGGGATTCAGGCCTGCGAGAAGTTTTGCGCCGTCAGCGGTGAGCACGATCGCCAAGAGATCGTCATCGACGAATTCGCGGGCTACCTGATCGCGGTGAACATGCTGCCGTTCACGTGGCAGAGTTTTTTCGCGGCCTTCATTTTGTTCCGCTTTTTGGATATCACGAAGCCGCTCTTCATCGGTCGTTTGGACCGCAATGTGAAGGGCGGCGTCGGCGTGATGGTCGACGATTTGGCCGCAGGGCTCGTGGCGAACGTCCTTCTGCAATTTGCGTTTTACCAAACCGACTGGCTGGGCGTTCAGTGGGATGGGAGTTTTAGTTTATGAGTTTTCCGAATGAAACCGCTATCCTTCAGTTGACCGCAAGCCTGCGCGACCGGCGCTACACCGTGGGTTTTGGCGAATCCTGCACGGGAGGCCTGTTGTCGGCCCGTATGGCCGCGCTGGCGGGCGTTTCGGACGTCTTCATGGGTTCGGTCGTCAGTTACTCTTACGCCGCGAAGGTCGACCTCTTAGGCGTGAAATGGGAGACCCTGAACGAGCAGGGCGCGGTCAGTGAGCAGGTCGCGCTCGAGATGGCGCGTGGGGTGTGCGAGAAGCTCAAAGCGAACTGCGCCATCGCGGTCACGGGTATCGCGGGACCTTCCGGGGGCACTCCCGAAAAGCCCGTGGGCACGGTTTGGATCGCCGTGAAGGGCCCGCGTTTCGAAGTGGCCGAAAAGTTCGTTTTCAGCGGCGATCGTCTTGAAATTCAAAGCCAATCCACGACTTCAGCCCTCGCACTTTTGCAGAAAAACCTGGTCTGATCGGCAGTTCACTTTTGGCACTTCTAATGCCTACCCAAAGCCGTGCTTATGGGATAACTCGCGGAATCCGTTGAGGATTCGGGCTTGTAGAGTTTTCCAGAATCGTCGCGAAATTTGACACCGGGCGCTATCGCCAGGTACTTGGGCTCCTCACACACGTAAGGAGCTCCCCCATGTTGAAACTGATCTTGGGTCTGACCACTGTCGCCACCTTGACCGCAAGCCCGACGGCTTTCGCGCAGAAGAAGACCATGGATCAGTATTGGGCCGAAACTTCCATCAGCCGCCAGATGCTGGAAGCCGAGTGGCTCGTCAACAACCGGAACTGCGCGATGAGCGAAGCCCGGTTCCGCGGTTGCTTCCAAGCCTTGAACGGAATCGCGTCGCGCGCGACGCCGACATTGGAAGTCGTGCCCGCTGCGCTGGCGAGCGCGGAAGGTTTCGATACCGGCCGCACGGTTTTGCAACTTCCCGGCGGTTTGGTTTTGAATGAAACCGTCGCGCGTGCGGTGCAAGGTGAATCACTCCGTATGTCGCAAATGCGTGCGGTTGAACGCATGAACAAGATCCGCTCGGCATTGGGGGATCTGTACAATAGCCGCGCTCCTGGCGATCTTTATGATTATACGTCGGCTCTGGATCAGGTCATGGGTTACGCGAAGCTTCCCGCGGCGATCGAACCCGCGGCCGTGGCGAAAGCCATCGACAATTTCATGATCGAGGCGCTCGACTCGCACGCGCACTTGAATCCGATGCAACAAGTCCAAGACGATCGCCAGAACGGGAACACCGATATCGTCGGTATTGGCGTCCGCGTTCAGGAAGTCTCGGGCACGGTGGTCGTGACCCAAACCATCGAGGGCGGCCCCGCTCGCGAATCGGGAATGAAGGCGAACGACGTCATCATCGCCATCAACGGTGAGTCGGTTGCGGGTATGGACATCAGTGCGGTCACCGATCGCATCAAGGGCGCCGAGAACACATTGGTCGTCGTGCGCGTCCAACGTAAAGAGCAAGTCGTCGAAATTCCGATCACCCGTCGTCGCATCGTTTTCGAAAACGTGCAGGTGAAAGTGCAAGAGCTGATGGGGCAGAAGATGCTGACCGTGAAGCTCGGCACGTTCACGGACGGTTCGGCTTGCAACAAAATCGAAGCGACGATGATGGCGCTTTCGCAAAAAAATCCCGACCTTTCGGGCGTGATCCTGGATCTGCGCGACAATGGCGGCGGACTCGTGGACCAAGCGCTTTGCATCGGCGGTCTGTTCGTCGGTCGTCAGGTCATCATGAAGACCAAAGATCTGGGACGCGATGGCTTCGATGATCTGCGCTCGTACCGCAACCAGATCACCAAGTTGCCGATGGTCACGCTCATCAACGGCGGATCGGCGAGTGCGTCGGAAGTCGTCTCGGGCGCCCTGCAAGACTATCAACGTTCGTGGGTCGTCGGAGAGCGTTCGTTCGGTAAAGCGACCGTGCAAGCGCCGTCGATGTTCGCGGAAGGCATCTTGATCTACCGTACGGTTCAACGTTTCTACCAACCCAGCGGCCGTACGAATCAAATCGTCGGGATCTTGCCGGACTTCGAAACTCCGAACAAGCCCGGCGCGACGGATGACGAGCGCTTCGTGATGCGCGAAGGGGATTTGTTCCCGAACGCGCTGTCGGCGATCGGTGCTCCCTGGGAGCAGCCCCGCCCGGACGTCGTGGCGAAGATCGCGGAGTGCCGCGCTCGTGGCCGCGCCGAGAACGTTTACCGTTTGGGTGACGAAGTGGATTACCAACTGCAAGTCGCCGCCGAGGTTCTGACTTGCGAGTGATCCTTAGAGCTTAAGTTTGCGTAAAACGAGAACCCTGGGCGACCCCCGGGGTTTTCGCGTTTCTGGAGGGGAACGATGACACAACGAGTGACAGTGGCACCGACACTACGAGCGATAGTGGCGCTGATCCTGATGCTGGGAAGCGGAGTCGCCGCTCAGGCGGCCCAATACCCTTTCGAGCAGATCGAGACGCCGTTCAAAGGCGCTCGCCTGTTTTCCCCGAATGTTTCCACACCGAAGACCTCGATCCTCATGCTTCACGGTAGTGAGGGCGGCAGCAACTACGCGGGCGATATCCAAGCCGTCACCTACGCGATGATGGGCTACCGGGTTTTGCGTTATTGCTATTTCGACTGCGGGCGGGGGATCACCGGTCCGCGGGAAACCCTGCGTGGCGTGAACGCCGAGGGCGCGCTGGCCGCGGTGAAGTGGCTGCGTGAACTTCCGGGCGGCAACGGAAAAGTCGCGATCTACGGAGTTTCGCGCGGGGCCGAGTTCGCGCTCATTCTGGGCTCGATGAATTATGGCGCCGGTGAACGTCCGGATGCGATCATCGCCCATGCGCCCTCGGATGTGTTCGCGGGGCCGGTGAACTGGGATTGGTTCGAGGTCGCCTGCTGGCTTTGCCGCGCGGGAACGGCGTGCGCGGTGGATGAGGACTTCGATTGGAATATGCGTTGCGGTCCCGATGATCCGCGGAAAGTGGATTTCTCGGTGGCGGCGTTTCGCGTGGGCGGGCGTGATCTCGCGGCGGGAACCCGTATCGAAATCGAAAAGTATGACGGACCCTTGATGATCACCGTCGGCGAAAAAGACGAAATCTGGCCCGCGCAGCAGACCCACAACATCGACCGGACGTTGCGGGAAGCGGGACGTAAACCCGAGATCCATTACTTCCCCGAAGGTGGGCACGGCCTGCGCGGTGCGGACGAGGTCCGTCGCGTGAATCTGCTCCTCAATTTTTTAGAACGAATCCCTTAACACCCAAGGAGTAAACCCATGACCCGTTTCATCGTGACTGTATTGAGTGTTCTGATCGCAAACTCCGCCCTGGCGGGCACCATCACCGTGTTCAAAGGCGGCGAGTGGGCGTGCACCGGCGCTTTTCGCGGTAAAGAAGACGGCGACAAAAACCCCTTTCCGGACGGCGACGGCTATACTTTGAAATACGAGTGGGTCGGCGAAACGGCAGAGAATTCGCGCCAAGTTCTGACCTACAAAGACGGTCGCGTGTTGAACATGGTCCGCAACAACAGCGGTTACCACGTCAATGACGGCGGGACGTTCAAGCTCGTTTACGATGCGGCCTACGCTAACATCGATCCCTTGAACGACGACTATTCGAAAATCGAATGGAGCCTGGCCGTCGGCATCGCGCAGGGCCGCTACATCGGCATGGACTTCACTTGCGAAGGCAAAGCGGAGCTCGTGCAGAAGCCCTTCAAACGTTTCACCTGCGTGACGGATGAAGAGATTTTTGAAGGAAAAGAGCGCGCGCAGTACACGATGAAGTTCAAAGTCGCGAACTACGAAGACCCGGCGCTCGTGAACGTCATGTATGACAACGACGACGATCTGGCGATCAAGGTGACTCCGGAAGACTACGTCGTGAATTCGTTGAACGAGAACCTTTCGGTCAACGTCGCGAAGAATGGCGACTTGGTTTTGGACGGCGATTCGGACGGCGTCTACTGGAGCCGCCTGCGTCTGGCGAAAGCCGAGGGCTACAAAAAAGGCACGCTGTCTTTCGAAGGCGAGTTCCGTGGCAACGGCGGCGAAGACAAAATGAGTGTCGGCGTCACTTGTAAGGTTCGGAACTAGTCTCGGTTTTTGAGCAACGGGGTTGAGGTCGAACTTTCGGCTTCAACCCGTTTCTTCGAGCGGAACGGATACAGCGTCTGTTCCAAGTAGGAGTCCGGCACATCGCTTTTATGAATGCCGTAGCCGGACGGCCAATGACCTTCGGGCAGATAGTGTGTTCCGAACACGCGATCAATCACCGGCAAATGCACGGCGAAGTTCTTGTCGATGGCTTCCTTTTCAATGGCGTGATGCCAGTGGTGATAAATCGGCGTCGCGAAGAACGTCTGGAGTGTCGTGAACGGATAGCGGATGTTCACGTGAATGAAGGTCGCCCAGAACGCAACGAAGACCAGATAGGCCTGCAGGGCCTCTTGGCGAAACCCCAAAATGAACAGCGGCACCAGCGTGAGTCCCCGCGTGATCACGATGTCGACCAGATGCAGGCGTGAGCCGGCCAGCCAATCCATGTCTTGGACTGAGTGATGAATCGCGTGAAAGCGCCAAAGAAAGGGGATCTGGTGAAAGGCCCGGTGCACCCAGTACTGGGTGAAGTCGGCCAGAAAGAGCACCTCCAGAAACTGAACGAAAAGCGGCTGGGATTGCACCCAAGCTTGTAAGGTCGGATTCGCGATCTGGGCGCCCAGATACAGCGAAGGGAATAGAATCAGGAACGACGTCAGTTGGATCAGGATATGGCTGAAGAAGAAGTGGTAGAAGTCCGTTTTCCAGCGGGGGCGAAAGATCTTTTGCTTCACCCGGTAGAACAAACTTTCGATGGGGATGAAGACCAAGGCCACGATCAAGATATCCAGGATGAACCAATCCAGGCCGAGGTAATGACTTTTCTCGACCGAGTCTTGTACGGGGATCGCGAGTCCTCCCAGAAAAACGCAGATCGTGGAAACCGCTAAGCCCCACAGGCTCATTTTTTTGTCGGAACTCCGCAGGAAGCCGAAGAGCCCCAGCAGGAAGGAAAGACCGATGAAGAAGGCGAGCGCCCGGCGCAGAAATTCGATGGGGTAGACCTGACGCAGTTCGGGCGTCGTCAGGTACTCGGGGAAATAGAAGCAGAAAACGCCGCCCAAACACAGCGTGGACAGCACGGCGGACAAAAGCCCGCTGACTCTTCCTCGACCGATGCGAAACTCACGGATGGATTTTTCCAAGGTGATTCCATCACAAGATTCAACGTCGGCAGAGTCAAAGTTTTTGGCCCCCGAGTCTGGTCCCGGACTTGAAGTCTTCTGGGGTTATGACTTTGCGAAGCGGATGGTCTTTGCTCTTCTCGCTTTTATGCGTTGTGGCCCTCTTCGGGGGGCCGTCGACTGTCCATGCGGTAGTCAGGTGTGAGGCCATTCACGATCTGCGCTCGGGTCTCGAGATCGTCACCCCGGGCTTGAGTGCTTACCAGCGGCAGGGCGTCGCCTACGGGCTCAACTACACGAGTTTCAAGCATCTGCTGCGCGCTTATGATCGTATCCGTGAAGGACGAATCGAAGGCGAAAATATCTACGAGCAATTCCTGACCGCACTCACGATTCGGCTGAAGGTACAAGAGTCCCAGCTGGCGGCGATTCCGCGCACGGGACCGATGGTGCTGACCTCGAATCATCCCTTCGGAGGTCTGGACGGGATCATTTTGGTGGCGCTGATGAAGCGCCTGCGTCCGGATGTGAAGTTTATGGCGGCCGAGATGCTGACCGTGATTCCGGAACTGCGGGGCGCGATCATTCCGGTGAGCTTCGCGAAAGGTCCCGAAGGCTCGGCCGCGCGCCAACAGGCTTTCGAATCGGCGATGGCGCACGTGGCGGAGGGCGGTGCCCTCATCATCTTCCCGGCGGGCGGAGTCGCGCAGGCGACGGGCTTTCTGGGTTTAGGCAAGGCCATCGATACGCCCTGGAAGGCGGGAGCGGCCCGCATCCTTCAAGCGACGGGGGCGACGCAGGTGTCCGCTTACTTCCCGGGCCAGAATTCGCTTCTATTCCAAACCCTCGGACGCATTCCCGGGGTACGGCCTTTGTTTTTAGGACGTGAAATCGTGAATAAAGAAGATACGGATGTGACCGTCCGATTCGCCGAGCCCCAGCGCCGGGACTGGCTCGAAAACGGGGTGACTTCGGAAGAGATCACCCACGCCTTGCGCGAGAGAACCGACGCTCTCGCGGATTAACGAAGGGGGACCGTGGTCCCCACTCCTTTTACATTTTCGTTTTGTAGCCCGAGCAGAAGTAGTTGCGGCGTTTGACGCGATCTTCGTAGCGGACCCAAACCTTGTGACTGTCGTTGGCCTCTTCGATGTAGACGGTCAGGTCGACATCGCGGCGGCCGGAACCAGCGGGATAGGTCACGCGGTCACGCAGCGAAAGCAGGGTGCGTTTGTCCGGATTGTCGCGCAGCTCGAAAGCGAGGGCGCGGGTCGCCGGAGTGATCACGAGTTCTTCCAGCGCCTGATTCGGGCGGTTGTCGTAGATCGTGATGCGGAACTCGCTCGGCGAAGTCGTCACGCGGACGCTGCACTTGGTTCCATCGCGCATGGTGCCTTCGATCTGATACTTGCCGTGCATTTCACTCAGCTGTTGAAGCACCGGTTGCACACCCTGATTCGGGCGGAACGGGATGGCGGGAAAATTCGGGGTGGTCTGGGCGTTGGCAAATTGCGCCAAAACAAGGCTGCAAACAAGGGCGAGCCATTTCATGCGGGTCCTCCTCCAAGGGCACGCGGAGAGTCATAGGTGACGCTCTGCAAATGAGGCTTGGAGTTAGGTGAGGGGGCGTTCCCGGTCAAGGCTCCGTCACCGGCTTTGAGAATGTTTCCCGGTGTTTGCGGTTCGCCGGGGAGGCACGTGGCGACGCCCCGTTGCCCGCCGCTTCAGCCGTCCGAAGGTCTGGTTTTCGGATCTCGGTTGACGTGTAAATTATGTGTAATTATCTTGGGGTTGGTTTTTCGATTGTAACTGTAGCTCGAAGGACTGAGACACAAACCCAACACCTGCGCGGCCTCACACGCGAACCCGGCAGGCGACAACAGGCCACCCTCGGAAGGGCGGCGGAGAAGACAGATGAACAGAATGGAGACTGGAATGGACAAGGCCAAAGACGCAAAGATGGATCCCAAAGACGCGAAGATCGCGGCTGAACGTGGGAAGGCGTTGGACCTGGCTCTGTCGACCATCGAAAAGCAATTTGGCAAGGGCTCGATCATGCGCTTGGGCGAAGATCAGAAAAGCCTGCACAAAGATATCGAATCGATTCCCACCGGGTCTTTGAGCCTCGATATCGCTCTCGGCATCGGGGGACTCCCGAAAGGCCGTATCGTTGAAATCTTTGGGCCTGAATCTTCGGGTAAAACCACCATCGCGCTGTCGACTCTGGCGCAAGCTCAGAAAAAAGGCGGCGTTGTCGCTTTCGTCGATGCGGAGCACGCGCTGGACATCAGCTATGCTCGTAAACTCGGTGTGAAAGTCGAAGACCTCTTGGTCTCGCAACCCGATACCGGTGAACAGGCTCTCGAGATCACCGAGACGCTCGTGCGTTCGGGCGCGGTGGACGTTCTGGTTGTCGACTCCGTCGCGGCTCTGGTGCCCCGTGCGGAAATCGAAGGCGAGATGGGGGACAGCCACGTCGGTCTGCAAGCGCGTCTGATGTCGCAGGCTTTGCGGAAACTGACCGCGGCGATCAACCGCTCGAACACTCTGGTCATCTTCATCAACCAGATCCGTATGAAAATCGGTGTCATGTTCGGGAACCCCGAAACGACCACCGGTGGTAACGCTCTGAAGTTCTACTCGTCGGTTCGTTTGGACGTGCGCCGGATCGGCGCGATCAAAAACGGTGACGATGTGACCGGAAACCGCACGGCCGTGAAAGTCGTGAAGAACAAGATGGCTCCCCCGTTCACGAAGGTCGAATTCGACCTCATGTACAACGAAGGGATTTCGCTCGAGGGCGACGTTCTGGATCTCGCGACGGTCGCGAATCTGGTCGAAAAGTCGGGCGCATGGTTCAGCTACAACGGTGAACGCATGGGTCAAGGCCGCGATCAGGCGAAGAACTTCCTGAAGGAAAATCCCAAGGCGCTCGAAGAGCTGCGCACGAAACTTCTGGTCGCGAAAGGCATCGGCCAACTTTTGATGGCGGAGCCTGAAAAAGACGGCGATGTTTCGAGCCCCGACGAAGTCGAGACGAAGGCTCCCGCTAAAGCGGACGCGAAGGCCGAGGCCAAAGCCGCTCCCGCCACTGCGGCGGCGAAAGCGAAGCCGGGACCCGCGATGACTCCGAAGGCGAAGGACGCCAAAGAGAAAGACGCGAAACACTAATCGCTTTTAAAGAATATTGAGGGTCCTCCTCGATATGTTGTTGGAAGGGCGTTGCTTTAGCCGGCAGCGCCCTTTGTTTTTTCGGTTCTCCCTTCACCCGAGCTCCGGCCTCGTCGAGCTGAAGATCTGTGTTGGCGGCTGACCGACATTCCTTTTCTGATCTTCCATTGGGATTTCTAGTTCGCCCGCAGAGGATCTTCTCTTTCCTTCGGATGAGGGACGGCCATCCATGGCCTCAGGCCGCAGGGGAATACGCCGTCCAGGCGCTGCGGAGCCCTCATCCGAAGGAAAGAGAAGATCCTCTACGGACGCATGAAGATCGAAAATGGAAGATCAGAAAAGGAATGTCGCTCACCCGTTCGCGCATCCGGCTCGACGAGGCCGGAACTCGAGTGAAGGAAGGGCGAAGCTTTTTGCGCGTCGACGCGGGGAGCGTGTGTAGAAAGGAAAGACGGCGTGGAATGGCATTGTAAGGCTTCGGTTGGGGGAGTTGACCGGTGAAGGGTGTCCGGTGAATTTGGGCGCGTCTTCGCGACTTCAAATCACCACTCAAATTTCCCGGGGGGGGGAATGCATGAAATTGTCTTTCGTGTTTTCGGCTATTTTGGCTTCGTTGGTTGGGTTTTCGGTGCAGGCGGCGGAAGTGACCGGCGCTTCGATCTCGGGCGATGAGTTGACCGTCAACGTTCGCCATGGTGGCGGTTGCGGCGATCACAAGTATGAGCTTGAGCTTCGCGGTTGTGCCGAGAGCATGCCGGTCCAATGCCAGGCTGTTTTGAAGCATACGACTCAGGACTTCTGCGAGGCGATCCTTTCGCGCAAAGCGACCTTCTCTTTGAAGCAGCTGGGTTTGACCGACGCTTACTACGCGAACGGCTCGCTCACGATCAAAGGGGCGAACAAGTCTTCGGCCACCGTGCGTTTGCCCGCGGGGGGACCCAGCGGTCCCGAGCCTCGCGCCGGTGGACGTCCGGTTGAGTGCGTGACTCACACCGATTCGATCATGACGATCAATGAAGCGGCGGGCTCGCTGTCGCTGGAAACCACCTCTGGTGAAACCGCGAACTACTCCATCGTGGATGTTGACGTCCTGATTCTGGAGTCGATGCCGCCGGTCGAACAGAAGACCTACGCGCTGGATGACGGCCGGAAAGTCGTCATCAGCTTCCGCGGCGAGCAGAAGACGGGCTCGGGTTACTTCATTCGCTTGAATGGTGAGGCTTCGCCCCAGTTCAAAAGCTGCCGCCGGTAACGGAGCAAGCGAACGGCGGATTCTTCGCCGTCATGGAAATAAAAAAGGCGTCCCGGAGGGGACGCCTTGAACATCGAGGCCGCTCTTGGCGGGCCCCTTTCGTAGAAAGGGCGTGGCGATGGCCGCGCCCTTTGTCTTTACCGCAGATCCTTGCAAGAGAAGCTGCGGCTCCACCAGCTCAGCAGTCCGCCACGGCCGGACATTTCGACTTTGGAGATCTGGCCCGCCGAGTTCATGTCGGTCGTGCCTTTCACGTGGATGAGACCTACGCTCGAAATTGTAATCGGCGCACCGATCACGCGAGCATAGACGCCATCACCGTAGTCCATCGTCGTCGTCTCGAAACGGCTGCCGCCATTTTCGAGAGTCAGATTCATGAACTTGTAGTCTTTGAACTTCAAGTTCATGGACATGCTCTCTCCCGAACCTTCGATTTCCACGTGACAGGATTGTCCGCGGGAATCGACGCCCGAAAGATGTTTCGTGCCTGAACTCCAGGCCAGAGCCGGCGCCAGAAGCGCCAGTGCAAACAGTTGCGACTTCATTGAGTCACCCCCATGTTGTGATTTTCCCCACGCGGCCCCTAGAGCGAGAAGCGCGCCAACTTGGCCAGGTCTTCAACGCGAAATAAAAAGCCCGCCGCGGTCAAAGGCCGGGGCGGGCCGGGAAAGTCTTTCGGAGGTGTCGAGTTCTTCGTCAGCGCCTTACTTCGCGAGAAGGCGATCGATGATCTCTTGATAATGCGAGAAGGGATAGACTCCGCGCACGGCTTCGCCGTTGATGAAGAGGGTGGGGGTGCCGCCGACACCCGTCGCCTCGCCGACGAGGTATTCGATTTCGACTTGCGATTTCACGCCGGGCTCTTTCAAGCAGGCCTCGAACGCGTTGCGATCTTGGATTTGCAGGGCATCCGCGAGTTGGGGGTAATAGTCTTCCGCCAACTTGGTTTGATTGTGGAGCAGTGCTTTCGAGTAGGACCAGAACAGACCTTGGCGATCCGCGCAGCTGGCGGCGATGGCCGCCGAAACCGCTTGGTCATGGAAGCTCAAGGGGAAGTGCGCGAAGTAGATCGCGACCTGGTCGGGGTATTCGGTGCGGATTTGCTCCAGTACGCCCGCGAGTTTCGCGGTGAAAGGGCATTGATAGTCGCCGTGCACGACCATCTTCACTTTGGCGTCGCGTCCCGCTTGGATGACGTGCGCGGCTTGCGACGTCGAGAATGAGAAAAACGCGGTCAGCGCGACGAACGAAAGGACGAAATTCTTCATATTGCCTCCTGCAATTGAATGGGGATGTGGAACCCCTCAACTCTCAAAAGGAGGACGGAAGCTGTCAATCCGAAAGCCGCGCCTATGGCGCGAAAGCGGACAGATTTGTCGAGCGGCGCGTTGGATCAGGTAGAGTCGAAACTCAACCCAGCATCTTCGAGATGGGCGAGATGAGCTCTTGCGGTTCCGTCTGCGGAGCGAATCTTTCCGTCACGCGGCCGTTGCCGTCGATCAGGAATTTGGTGAAGTTCCATTTGATGGCTTCGGTTCCCAGAATACCGGGCGCCGACGACTTTAAGAATTCGTAAATCGGAGCCGCGTTCGCGCCGTTCACGTCCACTTTCGCGAGGACCGGGAAGCTCACGCCCCAGTCGACCGTGCAGGTGCGCTGAATATCGTCGTTGGTTCCGGGCTCTTGTCCGCCGAACTGATTGCACGGAAAACCCAAGATCACGAAGTCGCGATCTTTGAACTGTTGGTACAGCGACTCCAGACCCGTGTACTGTTTCGTGAAGCCGCACTTCGAGGCGACGTTCACGACCAGAACCGTTTTCCCTTTCAGTTGGGCGAGCGGAAAGTCCTGACCTTTGGCATCTTTGACGGTGAAATCGTGAAACTGCGACATGCAGGGAACATCCTCCCGCCTGCGGGGACTGTCAAGACGCCCCGAGATCTCAAAACGAGACACGGCAAGAATTCGCTCAGCTTCGGGACGAATTTTCTCGATAAGATAAGATAAGAGAAGTGCTGGGGAATCGCATGTTCATCCGAATCGTCATGATGGCTTTGGGTCTGTTCGTCGCGTTGGCGTCGGGGCCGAGCTACGCGCAGACCAGCCAAGCGCTGAAGGATCTGCGTGCCGGCGGAGTCAAAGCCGAAGACGACTGCGACGCTTCGGAAGACGACGCGATCAAAAACGCCCGCACCAAAGCCAACAATCTGCAAGCCAATCAGTCCGGCGACCAAGCCTCGAACCCGATGCGCGCGTGCGAGGACATGAAAAACGCCGCCCGCGAAGGGAAAGAGGCGCTGAGTTCTTTCAAGTCGCGTTGTAAAGAAGCGAACGAGAAGTGCAAGAAGGGCTTGGAAGGCATCGGCGAGCGCGCCGTGACCGGCCGGGATAAGGAATTCAAAGAGGCCTGCCAAAAGCTGAATAAGGATTGGGACAATCTGCAGTCGCAAATCGATCGCACCGAGTCCCAGGCGAATGCTTCGCAGTCCTGCCAACAGCAAATCGGCGGCGGACAGATGCCGCAGCTTCCGCAGATGCCGACGAAGTCCCCGTCGCCGACGCCGACCCCCACGGTCGAAAAGCCCAAAGAGGATTGCAGCAATCCCACCTTCGCCGCGACGAACCCCGTTTGCGTTTGCCAGGCGAATGCCTTCGCGGTCGGCTGCGGCACGGATCAAAGCCCCTCGGTCGAGGCGATGATCAACGACAGCTCCCAATCCGTTGAATCCGGCGGTGGCTATTCGGGTTCATCGCCGAGCGCGGCTCCGAGTAACTACGATCCCAGCAAACTCGGTCGTTACCAAGGCCAAGGCGGCGGCGGTGGGGGCGGAGTTTCGGCCGGCGGCGGTCCGACCAACACGGGGCGCGACAATCCGAAGGCCGACGGTCTGACCCAGATTCCCGCCTCGGGAATTGGGAAGGGCGGCGGCGGAGGAGGCGGTGGCGGTGAAGGCGGCGGAGCCTCGCGAGTCGCCGGCGGTGGCTACGGTGAGGGCGAAGGCTTTGGCAAAGGCCGCGGTCCGGGATCTTTACGTGGGGACGCCACGGGGACGGATCTGAAGAAGTTCTTGCCCGACGGTATGACCGGACCCCACACGAATCTTTTCCATAAGGTCCGCGTGCGCTATCGCGCGAACACCTCCACGCTGAACCCCTGAGCCACTCGTCTCAAATCGGGAATCGCATTTCGTGAACTCGCGAATTCTCGTGCTCTCTTGTTAGACTGATGGAATGCGGCTGCGGAACTTTCTATTTTTACTGGCGGTGATTTTTCTATTCACTGCCGAGCCGAACACCGCGCACGCGTCCCACCCTTGCCGTGAAATCGCCAAACAGTGCCGCAAAGAAGGTTATTCGATCGGCGGCGTGAACAGTTCGGGGCAGGGTCTCGTCAAAGACTGCATGGAGAAGATCGTCGCCGGGCAAACGCTTCCCGGCATCAACGTGAATTTTAAAACCCTCGGTGAATGCAAAGTGCGTTTCGATCGTCGTGTGGCATCGGGACAAAAACCCTCGCGGCGTTTGACCTCGGATGACGGGGAAGATTTCGTGGCTCGTCCGCAGCGTTCGCGCGAGTCGACGGGCTTTACCGAATACACCGGCGGTGCGGCGCCCGCGGCGTCATCCAGCTCTTCCGGGACCCACTAATTTTTGGGAATCAAAGCATGAAGTGTCGTGAGGTAACGTTCGCGTTCCGCGCGGGCGACCACCAAGGTCACGCTTTGCGCGGACACCGAGATCGACCGGGGGCGCAGTCCCGCGCCGTCGACGGCGGTCGCGATCTTTCCGTAAAGACCCATCGAGGTCGTCCCCGCGCAAGTGCAAGTCACGGTCGACAGATCGCCGGTCCAATCGGTGGCGGGTCCTTGGCGCAGAACTTCCTCTAGGCGCGCCATCACTTCCGAGGGGCCCGTCAAAAGCATTTCGTTTTCTTCGTGTCCACGGTCCGCGCGGACGCGGCTGCCCAGGATTTGCGGGGCGGGAACTTTCTCGCGTTGCAGGAGTTTTTCGAAGGCCACGTGGGTTTCCAGGGCGCTTCCCGAGTGGCGCCATTCGATGACTTTCTCGTGGGAATTCAGCGCGAGAATTTCGGTGGATTCGTACATGGCGTCTCCTGTTTGTAGCGTGGTGCCTTCGCCGACCTCGCGCGCGGGGCCGACGTAGAGTGGAACTTGAAAACGTCCGGCCAGTTCAACGGAACGGTAGTGTAAAACCTTGGCGCCCCAGAAACACATGTCCGCGAGCTGTGCGTAACGAAGAGTCTTGAGCGGACGTGCGTCTTTGACCAAGCGGGGATCCGCGGTGAAAACGGCGGGAACGTCCTTCAGGATCTCGCAGCGATCGGCTTTCAAGAAGATCGACATCGCCACGGCCGTGGTGTCCGTGCCGCCGCGACCGAGCGTCGTGATCTCTTTGGTGACCGGCGAAACGCCCTGAAAGCCCGCGAGCACCACGACCTTGCCTTGGTTCAGCGCTTCCGACACGCGAAACGCGCGCACGTCCTTGATCAGGGCGTTCACGTGGGATTCATCCGTCAGGATTCCGGCTTGGCTTCCGGTGAAGCTGATCGCTTCGCAGCCAAGATCTTGCAGCGCCATCGTTAAGAGCGCCATCGATACGCGCTCACCCGTCGTGAGCAGCATGTCGAGCTCACGCAGGGTCGGTTTCGATGAGACCTGATTGGCGAGCGCGATCAGCTCGTTGGTCGTCGAGCCCATGGCGCTGACGATGGCGACCACGGGGTGACCCGCGTGGTGAAGTCGGCAGATGCGCTCCGCCGCCGCGCGGATGTGCGCCGGCGTCGCCAACGTGGCGCCCCCGTATTTCTGCACAATGAGGCGGGATTTTTCGGGAGCGGTCTCCATGACGGGTGGACCTAGTTCGGCGTTGGGGGTTGGGTCACGCTGGCGGACTTACCCGCCTGCACGTAGTCGATCACGAGCGATCGCGCCCCTTTCGGAATGCGGATCGCGTGTTTCTCGACTTGCAAGGGGATATAGCCAAGAAGCAATTCGGCGTTCAAGTCTTTCAGCGATTTGTGCGTGATTCCAAGATGGTCTGCGAGGTGTCTTAGATCGGTTCCACCCTGCATCGAGACGACTTCGTAATCCAGCACGTCCATTTTCGCCAAATCACGGAAGCCGTAAAGGCTGGGCGCCTTCGCGATCAGCATGACGGCCAAAATCTTCGGCACGTAGTCGACCGTTTCTTGCGGCAGCAGTCCCTTTTTCGAAAGGGCCCAGAAGTCGCGCGTACCGGCCCGCTTGATGCGGCGGCGCAGGCCGTTTTCACCCATATTGTAGCTGGCCGAGACGAGGTACCAGCTGCCGAACTCTTCGTAGAGGTCTTTCATGTAGCTGATCGCGGCCTGGGTCGCTTTCTTGTAGTCCTTGCGCTCATCCAGCCACCAGTTCTGCTGCAAGCCGTAGCGTTTGCCAGTCGGGCCGATGAACTGCCAAGGGCCGACCGCGTTCGCGGGGCTGCGGGCGTAAGGATTGAAGCCCGATTCGATCATGACCATGAACGCGAGGTCGGCGGGCAGGCCCGCTTGGCGCAGTTCTTTTTGGATGAAGGGCATGTAGCGCGTGGATTTTTCGAGCCATTCGCGGAACCAACCGCGTCCACGGTTTTGGAAATGATCCAGCCAGAAGGCGACGCGGCGGTTGTAGGTCACCGGCAAGTCGAAGATGACCGTCGCGCGATGGGCGGGGGCCTGCTTCGCTTTGTTCATCAATTGGTTGTGCAGTTCCTTCAGGTCTTCGAGTTCGGCGAGGCGCGCCTCTTCGGTCGTGAGCACGCGGGCGGCGCCGGTGATCCCGTCGGACTTCACCGGAGTTTGCGTCATCAGGGCCGCCTGACCGAGCTCGGCGGCGGACTTGACGGCGGCCTGGCCGAGGTCGGCGGTGAAGATCAAAAAGGCCGCCAGCAGGGCGCGGCTCGAGAGGGTGGCGATCGACATGGAACAATTTTGGCTGACTTCTTTCGCCCGACCAAGGCGGCTTCGGCGGGGGGACGTATTCCGTGCTTTGGTCGTGGAGCGTCCAGTCGGGGAGCGCCGCGCCCAATGGGCCTGTAATTTTGATCCGCGTTCGAATCGCTTCTGGACGGCGGAAGTCCGGCCGCTGCATTTTGGCGGGGATCTTAGAATCCTGAAATCGGAGGGCCTCACATGACTTGGAAAACTTGGATCGCTTTACCCGTTCTGTTGGTCGTTGGTTTCGCCGCCCACGCGCAATCCGGTCCGCGCCTGAAGTGCGTCGTGAACCACGAAGGAAAGACCTTCCCCATGTATTACTTCGGCGGCACCAACTCCCACCATATCAGCGGCTCGGAATATCTGAGCGTCATCGTGAAAGAGAAGCTGACGGCCGGTAAACTTGAAATCCAAATCATGGAAATGGCGAAAGACGAAGTCTGGGACAAGCTCGTCGAGCTGACCGACAAAAACGAAATGCCCGCCGAGCTTCGCAAAGGGCTGCGCAATCTGGGACGCACGCGCATGACCACGGTCTTCGCCGGTCTTTACGCGGGCGTCATGCACTACGCGCACAAGCTTGGTACTGATTCGAACCTTTACGAAATCAGTTGCCAGGAGATGGCGCAGCCGTAACTCGGCGATTTCCTTCCACCGTTTCGCCGCTTTGGCGGAGGACGACCTTCATCGCGTCCTCCGTGAACTCCAGGGTCAAACCGTACACGCGTTGGCGGAAAACTCCCGACCCTTCGGGAACCAGCTTGTATTCCCGGTCCCCTTGGAATGTCGCGTACAGCTTTCCGGCGTCGGCGCGAACGCTCAACTTCAATCCGATGGATGCGAACTCGAACTCGCCGGGGATATTTCGTAGATCCTCCGCGGTCAGGGGCGCTTCGGGCGTCGTCTCGGGCAGCGCGACTTTTTCTCCGAGAGCCAGGCGCAGTAGCCCCCATGCCAGAGCGCTTGTGGTGGCGCCGTCATAGGAATTTCCTAAAACGACAACCGAGAGTTCAAGCCGCGGCACGTAGATATTCATCGAGGTGAAGCCGGGAATGCCTCCCGAGTGGAAGTACACGTTTTCTTGCGCCAGATCCTGACGAAACATCAGACCGTGCGCGTAGTGAATGGGGGGCGATGCGACCACGGAGGGGTTCAGAAATTCTTGAAGAAGGGGGGCGGAAAGAATGCGCCCGCCGAACAGGGCTTCGTTCCAAGCCGCCAGATCCCGAGTCGTCGACTCCAAACCGCCGGCACCGTTCGCCCAACCGCGCTCGAAATAGGCGTTCGATGGCAGGGGCTCCAGTTGGTAGTCGCGATCGAAAACGTGGCCCTCGACGAGGGCGGGGGTTTTGTCGATCGCGAACCGGGTGTCGTGCAGTTGCTGGGGCGCGAGCAGCTGAGTTTGCGTGAAGTCTCCCCAGCTTTGGCCACTCCGTTTTTCGATCAACGCCGAGAGCAGAAGGTAGTTGGAGTTGCTGTAGTCCCAGCGCGTGCCGGGCTCGAACGCCGACGGCAAAGACTCGATCAGCGTGACGAGCGGAGCGACCTGCGTGAACGGAGTTTCCTTCAGGCGCAGGAACTCCGGATGTCCCGTGAAATCGGGAATGCCCGAGGTGTGATTCAGAAGCATGCGTACGGAAATCCGGTCGGCGTTGGTCAGCGTCGGGAAATCCGCCTTCAAAGAGTCGTTCAAGCGCAGCTTGCCCTCTTCCACCAAACGGAAGATGCCGACGGCGGTGAATTGCTTCGAGACCGAACCGATGAGAAAGTGGGTGCCCTTCGTGACACGGCTCACATCTTCGGCGCAAAGATCGCGTCCTTGCTGGCGGACAAGAACCGAACCCGAAAAGCCTTGATCCCGGAACCCCGCGGTCAGTTCGGGGCAAGTGGCGGCGGTCGTCGCGCTTGCGGTTGCAGTTGCGGTGAGAAGAAGGGGAAGCAGAACGCCAATCCAACGAGTCATGAGTCCTCCGTGCTTTGCGCCAAGCTAGGTGGGGTCACGCGGGTCGTACAAAGCCAGAAAAAGAAGCTCCCAAATCGGGGCCCTTTAGGATATCTGGGGTACCCATGAAGTATACCGATGTCAAAGACCACCTGAAACGTGCGCTGCGCGATCAGGGCGTGACCTATACCGAACTCGGACGTCAACTGCGGATGAGCGAATCCGGCGTGAAGAAGCTCTTCGCGGCGCCGGACATCTCGCTCGATCGGTTAGGGCAGATCTGCGAAATCCTGGGGCTTTCGGTGCATGAACTTTTGGATCCGAAAACGTCCCTTTCGGAAACCCAAACGATCACTTTGACCGAGAAGGCGCAGGAGTTCTTCATGAAAAACCGCGCCTGCTTTTTGTTCCTGATCTTGCTGTATACGGAGCCGCTCGGCTTTGAAGAGCTGATCGCCCGGCACAAGATCGGTCGTCAGCGCGCTTACGGATATCTGCGCGAGCTCGAACGCCTGAAGCTTCTGCGTTGGCTTCCGGGCGATCGTGTGGATTTACGGAAAGACGTTCCCGCGCTGTTTCGCTACGAGGGACGTTTCATGAAACAGATCGTGCGGGAATGGTCCGAGGAGCTTCTGGGCGAGGCGCTCGAGAATCCCCAAGGCGAGATGGATTTTTTCACGTCGAGGATTCTGCACCTGACGCCGGAATCGACTCGTGAGTTCAAGCGTGCCTTTGATGATTTGGTATCGGAGTTCGCCCGCCGTTCGGTGCGCGAAAAGAAGCTGCAACGCCAGCGCGTTTTACCGACCCGATCCCTCGTCGTTCTCCGCGAAGGACATTTCGTCGGTAAGGTCTAGCGGGTCAAAAGCGGTTTGCGCGGCAGCGCCGAGCCCGTGGGGGCGGTGAGCTTCGCGGTCGCCTCGAGCCGGGCTTTCGCCGCCTCGTCGCGGACGATGGCGAGATCCAGTTTTTCACGTAGCAGATGGTACTGACGTTCGTGTTGATCGTACAGGTCGGGGCGGTCGTTCGCGTAGTTGTCGATCATCTGGTAGGCGCGGACGAAATCCACGTACACGCCACCCGGGAACGGAATGATCGGCGGGACGTAGTTCGTGAGGACGTAGTCGATGGCCTCGAGCGCGTAGGGATCCATGTAGCGCGTGCGGCTGAACTCCAGCGAGTTTTTAAAATAGCCGCCGCGCCGGGGATAAAGCCCATGCATCGTCACCACGCGGAAGTCGAAGGTCAGGGCGACCGGCACGTCGGCGTGACCGGGCGGCAGATGCACGCGCTCGGGGAGCGGCGTTTTCAGGGACTGACTCAGCACCACCAGCGCGTAGGTCAACAGCACGGGATGATCCGACTCGATCCGCAGAAAATCGCCGACCATTTCGCCTTGGGCATTCACGTTCAGGTGAACGACGACCTGTCCACCGATCCGCATTTGCGCGATCTCGACCGGGAAATCCATGACGTCGTCCACACGTCGCCACAGCGCTTGGAAGAAGGGCATGGTCTCGGTGGACTTCGGCAGATCCATTCCTTCTGAGTAGCCGTAAACTCCGGCGGTACCGTGGGCGTCGTAACCCGCGTCGCCGAGGGGGCCTTCGCGTCGAAGGGTCGCGGTTCCCGCGCCGTACTCTTGATCAATGCGGGGGCGCCGACCCAAAAGCGGCTCGCGCACTTTCGACGGATCATATTTCGGAATCAGATCCTCGAGCGAAACCTGGGGGGACGTCTTGGGGGAAAGGCCGCGCGCACGCGACCCACTCCTTGGCGAGCCCGCTTCGGGATTTCCGCGCCGGGCGACGGCCTCGTCCGCAGTTGGCGCGACCACTTCAAACTCAACGAATTCTTTCAACGGAGCCCGTTCGGGGGCAGACCGCAAACGCGGCCCGACGATCGCGACAAGTACGATCAATGCGTGTAGCAAGAATGAAGCGACCAATCCGTAAAAACGCAATGGAACCTCTTCGAAAATTGCGGACGAATCTTTGTCGCATGTTGGGTGGGGGAACGCAATCACCCCGATCTTAGGCTAGGTCCTCGTCCGCCATAATTTTGGCAAGTTCTAGTCTTTTTGACGCTACAGATTTCGGTTTGCAACGCCGATACGGCCTAAATTTTCCGTGGCAGATCTGTCACAGACCATCGTCCGGTGGGCACCGGCTTTGCTCAAGAGACTGTTCACGGAGGTGGTATGAGTACACGGGGTGTCTATGCGGCACTGAGCGGAGCCATGGCGCAGGCCCAGCGTCTGGACACGATCGCGAACAACATCGCGAACGTGAATACGCCCGGCTTCAAGCGTGATGAACAAACCTTCCGCGAGTTTCTGACGAATCACGAGAAGCCCGAGGAAGTCCTCGACGCCACCAAGATTCCGAACAGCATCGAGTCGTTCTACGACCAAAAAGGCAACGACATCAGCTTCGTCGACAACGCCGGAACTTATACCGACCACTCGCAAGGCCGTCTGGTGGCGACCGGCGGTCAATTGGATGTAGCGCTGGATGGCGTCGGTTTCTTCGAGGTCATGACGCCGCAAGGACTGCGGCTGACCCGTCAGGGCGGTTTCAACATCGACGGCGAAGGACAACTCGTGACCAAGGAAGGCTATCCCGTCATGGCGCAAGCCGAGCCGGGAGCCGATCCCGCCGCGCGCGTGATCCGTTTGACCGGTGAAGGTCCCGTCCGCATCGCCGAAGATGGTCAAGTTTTCCAGGGGAACGAGGCCTTGGGGCAAGTCGCCGTCGTCGAAGTCGCGGATCGCGATCATCTCAGCAAAATCGGTAACGGTTTTTATGATTTCAAACCCGGCACGCAGCCGGAAGTGTCGAACGCCCAGAACATCACCCTTCGTCAGGGCTTCATCGAAACGAGCAACGTGAACATCGTCAAAGAGATGACCGACATGATCACCGCGACGCGGACTTTCGAAACCGCGAAGAAGGCGATCGATGCTTACGATTCAATTAATGACAAGGTCGTCAACCAGGTCGGGAAAGTCTGAGGTAGTTGATATATGATTCGTGCACTCAATACAGCCGCGACCGGGATGCAAGCGCAGCAGACGAACATGGACGTCATTTCGAACAACATGGCGAACGTGAACACCGCCGGGTTCAAACGTTCGCGCGCCGAATTCGAAGACCTTCTTTACCAAAATGAAAAAGAGCCCGGCACCGCGACCGGGATGAACGCCGTCACGCCCACGGGCGTGCAAGTCGGTCTGGGGGTGCGCACCGCAGCTGTCCAGCGTGATATGGGCGCCATCGGCAGCGCGGTCATGACGAAACGTGCGCTCGACGTGATGATCGAAGGCCCCGGCTTCTTCCAGATCCAGACTCCCGACGGTCAGATGGCTTACACCCGCGACGGTCAATTCCGTCCGGACGCGAATGGCCGCATCGTGGATAAGAACGGGAACGTTCTGCAACCCGAAATCACCATTCCCCCCGAAGCGACCAATATCGAAATCGCGCCCAATGGTGAGGTCCGCGTGCAGACGGGCGATACGGGCGTTCCGCAAACGGTGGGACAGATCGACATCGCGAATTTCGTGAACGCGGCGGGACTGCGTTCGATCGGCCGTAACCTTTACCAACAGACGCCCTCCAGCGGACAGGCGCAAGTTGTCCGCCCGGGCTTGAGCGGTGCGGGTTTCTTGGGACAAGGTCAGTACGAATCGTCGAACGTGAACATCGTCGATGAGATGGTGAATATGATCACGGCCCAGCGCGCTTACGAGTCGAACTCGAAAGCGATTCAGGCCGCCGATCAAATGCTCCAAACCATCAATAGTCTGAGGTAATCGCGAATGAGTTTGTGGTCTTCGGTTCAAAACGTCTGCCGCATTTCGCTCGTGATCCTCTTCGTGGTCACGTTGGTGTACGACTTCGCGCAAGCCAGTGAAGCCGCCGATCACGCGTTGGCGGTCGACGAAAACGGCAAGACCGGCTTCGAGCCCGAACTCAAGTCGACGAAGCGGAGCTTGCAGAACCAGAAGCCCGCGGCGGCCATCGCGGTGGGCTCGGCACAAGCTTTGGAGCAATCCGGAGAAGGCCGCGCTTTGGTCGAGGCGACGCTGCTCGCGCAGTTGCGCCAAGGCTACCGTAATCTTTGCGACGATTGCCGCGTGGAATTCCGTGACGTGAAATTCCCGCCGTTCGCCGTCGAGGACGTCGCGGATCTGAAAATCGGCTTCAAAGATCTGAAGTGGGGCGGAAGTTTCCTGTTACCGGTGGAGTTCCTGGGGGAAACCCAAAGCTACATCAGCGGTCAGGTGCGTTTGCATCGCCAAGGTTTGCAGGCCGCGCGGACCTTGAACGCGCTCGCGGTCTTGAACCCGTCGGATCTGAAATCCGAGTGGATCGACGTCACCTTCCTGAAGGACGATCTGGCGACTTACGCGGATCTCGATGGCGCGGTCGCCAAACGTTTTCTGGCGCTACGCCAAACCGTGCTGAAGTCGGATCTGCGTCTACCGCAGATCGTGAGTCGCGGTCAGATGATCAAGGTTGTCGCCGGGAACGATACGTTCGAGATCACCAGCCACTTTCGCGCGGAAGAAAACGGCAGCATGGGCGACTACGTTCGCGTGAAAAGCGATCAGAATAAAATCCTCAGCGTGCGCGTGATCGCACCCGGAACCGGAAGGCTTGAGTAATGACATTTCGGACAACGATCTTACACATCATCTTCCTGATCGCGATCGCTTTCGGTCTGCTGAATACCGGTTGCGCGGGTTTGATCCCGCGCAGTGAAAAAGCGCAGATCCAAGAGGAAGTCAGCGACGCCGTGAAGTTCTCGGACACGAACGAGTACATGAACATGGCGAATCGCAACTACAAGCGCATGACCCGCAGTCGCATGGAAGAAGAGGCCGAGCTGCACGCGCAGGCCGGTTCGATGTGGGTGATGGAAGGTCAGGGCGCCTATCTGTTCGCGCAGAACAAAAGTCGTCGTGAAGGCGATCTGCTGAACGTGAAGGTCGAAGGCCCCGCGCAAAAGCAAGTCGAAATGAAAGTGAACGTCATCAAGTCGCTGCTCAAGCAGCTCGAGGAACAGGAAAATCCGCCGGCCAAAGATCCGCAACCCGGCGAAGGGCAAACCGTCGAGTCGCAGAAACTCGCCGAGGGCAAAGACGACGGTAAAGGTCGCCAGCCCGCCAGCGAAGGCGGCAAAAGCGTGAACGAGCAGTCGACCGCGGACGCCGTGACGAACGTGCCCACCCGTATCGTCGAAAAACTTTCGGACGGGAATTACCGCGTGAAAGGCCAACAGCCCTTCATGATCGGACAGCGTGAGTACAAGGTGATCGTGACGGGCGTGATCCGTCCCGAGGATTTCAATGATGAAGGCGTCTCTTCCAACCGCCTGCTGGATCCGCAATTCGATGTCGTGAACATTCGCCGCACGGAGAAACGCTAATGAGCCCGCGCTTCGTTCTTCTTTCGATCTATGCCCTTCTGGTCGCGATGCTCGCGGATACGGCGCAAGCTGCGCGTCTGAAAGATATCGCCAGCATCCGCGGGGTGCGTGAAAACCAGCTGATCGGTTACGGGATCGTCGTCGGACTGAAAGGCACGGGCGACGGCAAAACTGAATTCACCGGCAAGTCGATGGCGCGTATGCTCGACAAGCTGGGCGTGAAACTCGATACCCAACAAGTGGACAGTAAAAACGTCGCGGCCGTCATCGTGACGGCGAATCTTCCCGCTTTCGGGAAAGCCGGAAATCCCATGGACATCACCGTAAGTTCGCTCGGCGATGCAAGCTCGCTCGAGGGCGGAACGCTTCTGCAGACGCCTTTGCGCGCGGCGAATGAGCAGGTCTATGCCGTCGGACAGGGAACGGTGACCATCGGTGGGCAAGGCAAAGACGCTTTCACGACGGTGGGGCGCATTCCGAACGGCGCGATCATCGAACGTGACGTCACCAGCGATTTCTCTTCGCGGAAGATGTTCCGTCTGACGTTGCACAATCCGGATTTCATCACGGCGGCGCGAACCTCGCTGCAGATCAATCGCGAGCTCGGCGGACAGTTCGCCGCCGCGAAGGATGCCGGGACGATCGACATCGTGACGCCGCCTTCGTTCGAAGGGCGGGGCGTAGAGTTACTGGCCACGATCGAAGCTGTGGAAATCAATCCCGACCAGAAAGCGAAAGTCGTCATCAACGAAAAAACCGGAACGGTGATCATCGGTGACCGCGTGAAAATTTCACGCGTGGCGATCGCGCACGGCAACCTCTCGGTGAAAGTCCAGGGGAAATCCGCCAAGGACGTGGTCGACGAGAAAGTGAATGTGATCGAAGGCGTATCGGTGGGTGAACTCGTCCAGTCGTTGAACAAGCTGGGCGTCTCTCCGAAAGACCTGATCACTCTGCTTCAGTCCATAAAGGCAGCTGGAGCTTTGCACGGGGAACTCGAAATTTTATGAAAAGTTCTCGTGGAATTTTGAGTTTTGATTCTACAATGTATTTAGCACCTGCGACATGGATGTTGTTGGTGCGCGGGGAGGGCGGGTTAGAGATCAAGAACCAAGGACGGTTAAGATTCTCAACACGTTTCTCGCAGGAAACAGGTGGCAATGGCAAGCAGTCGTCAAGGATTGACGGAATGTGGCCGAAGCTTAAAGAGCTCAGTGCAGGATGCACGCTGAACTCTGACTCCTCTCCCCTTTCTTTTCTCTCGAGCGGCGCGAATGGCGCCGATATCCACGGACGAAATCTATGAGCGAAGTGACGCGCCTCCAGCGTGGCTATCAGCCGCGCGCGGAAGTCACGAACGAACAGAAGGAAGCGAAGATCCGCGAAGTCGCGGAGATGTACGAAAAGCACTTCCTGCGCGAAATGGTGAAGTCCATGCGCGCGACGGTCGGTGACGGCGGACTCATTCAGAAAAACCAGGCCGAAAAAATCTTCAGCGAACAGCTCGACGAGCAGTACGTCGAGAACTGGGGGAAGAAGGGCGGCGTGGGCCTCGCGGATTTGATCCAAGACCAGCTCATGCAACGTTTCGGCGAACAGATGGGCCTGCGTTTCCCGACGGCGAAACCCCAAGGCCCCGTGGCGCTCGACGCGGCCTCGAAGGCCCGTCTGCAAGACGGTGCCCGCGCACGTGAAGCCCGCGTCGGTTTTCAAACGACGTCGAACGCGGCCGAGAAGCAAGTGAACTTCAAAATGAACGACCCGGAAAAACTGACACGCGAGGTCGCCCCCCCTTGGTCGGGGCGGCTGACCGAAATGACGACCGGCGCGAATGGCGAACAGGTCTTGGGCGTCGATCACGGGAACGGATTTCGCAGTCTGTTGAAATTCCAGGGCGAGCTGGTGACAAATTTGCGCCCCGGTCCAGTCGAGGCCGGTCAGGCGCTCGGAGCTTGGGATTCCGGGCGGGGCGACATGAACTGGACGCTTGAATTTCGCCCGGACTCGATCACAGAATAATTTTGGTCCGATGTCCCGATATGCTACGCTAATGAGTAGGGACCTGGTCTTGATGAAACTCGCCAAGGATAAGGCGATGGAGGCTTTCCGATGAAAATCACGCACAACAAAGTGGGTCAGAACGTGAACGTTCGCGACACTCAACGCGGTGAAAAAACCGACGCGTCGGCCAATATCGGTTCGGCCGCGAAGGCGAACATCAGCGAGTCCACGGGCGCGGGATTGAAAGAGCTCGGAGACTTGGGCGCATCGAAAGTCGATATTTCGAAACGCGCGCAGGACATCAAGAAAGCGAAAGAGCTGGCGACGGCGGCTCCCGATGTGGATGAAGCGAAAGTCGCGCGTCTGCAAAAGCTGATCGACGAAGGTAAATACAAAGTCGACGCGGGCGCGATCGCCGACAAGATGATCTCTGAAGCGACGTCGTGGGAGTAATCGATCATGTTCGACATGGACTCCGATAAAAATCGCGAAGAACGCACGCAGAACGCTTACAAGAAGTTGGTCACCAATCTGGATGACATGACGAAAGCGTACCGCAATTTCTTGGACGTCGTTCGCAAAGAGAAAGACTTCCTGCTGACGAGCGATATCGAAAAACTGCGCGACAACAACAGCGTGAAGGAAAGCACCCTCACGAAGCTGAAGGCGCTGGACGGCGCGCGTGAGCGTTACGCGAAAGACCTGGCGAACCTGGTGGGTGGCGAAGCGGAAAGCCCGCGCCTGCTCGATATCGCGCAGAAGATGGCCGGTCCCAACGGGGATCAGCTGCGCTCGATCCACGCGACGCTCGAACTTTTGGTTCGTCGCGCGACCGAGATCAATCGTGAAAATGAACGTTACGCCCAAAGCGCATTGAAGACCCTGGACGGCGCGATGGGAAATATCAAAGAGACGTTGGTGGGAAAAACCACTTACCAGCGCCAGGGCACACTTTCGAACGAGCCGAACAAAGCGGGTAATTTCGTCCGTAAGGAAGGCTAGTTCGCGGGACGGTAAGGCCGGTCCATGAAGGACGGGCCGATGACCTCAAGGAAGAGGGCAGGTTGTGGGTAAAATTCATGCCATGATGGACATGGGTAAACGCGCGATGATGAACAGTCAGACCGCGCTGCAAACCGTGTCCCACAACATCGCCAACAAAACGACCGAAGGTTATTCGCGCCAACGGGTCGAGCAGGTCACGGCGCCGCCCGTGAGCGAAGGCAATCTGCGGCTTGGGACGGGGTCGCGCGCGGCGCAGGTCAGCCGGATCAACAATCCTTTCATCGACAAGCAGCTTCAAGGTGCAAACCGCGAGATGGGGTTTCTGAACGCGCGTTCGGAAACCATGGGGCGCATCGAGCAGGTTTTCAACGAGCAGCAGAACAAAAGCCTGAACCAGTACGTTTCGGATTTCTTCAACAGCTTCCGCGAGCTTTCGAACAATCCCGAGTCGACCACGATCCGCACGATCGTGAAAGAAACCGCCGAAGCCCTGACCAAGGACTTCAAGCGCGTCGACGATCAGCTCGAAACCGTGCGCAAGGACATCGACTTCCAGCTGGACGCGCGGGTCGGCGAGATCAATCGCTATACCAACGAGATCGCCGAGCTGAACCAGAAGATTGCCTCGGTCGAAATTCAGAACGTGCCGGCGAACGACGAACGTGACCGTCGCGACCTCGTTTTGAAAAAACTGAATGAACTCATCGACGTGAACGTCGCCGACGGCGACGCGGGTATGATCAACGTTTCGACGGCGGGCAACGCGCTTTTGGTGACCGGTTTCAGTCAAACCGAGCTGAGCGCGAAAGTGGATCCGGGTTCGGGGCAAACCGAAATCTACGCCGTCGGCCAAGCCGGCGCGCATGACATCAAGATCACGAACCGGATCAAAAGCGGCGTGACGGGCGGATTGCTGTCGGTGCGCGATCGGGTCATCACGGAAGTCAAAGATCGCATGGACAGCCTGGCGTTCACGCTGGGGAACGAAGTCAACAAGGCCCACGTCCTCGGTTACGACCGCGGCGGTCGCGAGGGCTTGGCGTTCTTCATGACCAGCGACACGAAGGCGGGCGCGGCGCGCTCGCTGCGTTTGAATGAAGCGATCGCGAACGACGTCAGCCGGATCGCGGCGGGCGCGAAGGATGGCTCGCCCGGGGACAATACCGTCGCGAACGTCATCAGCCGTATTCAGTACAAACAGGTTTTCGATAACGGCGCGGCGACGATGGACGACTACTACAACGCCCAGGTGGGTCGCATCGGGGTCGTGGCCCATCAAGCGAACAAACAAGTCGAGACCCAGGGCAACGTCGTGAAGCAGATCGAAAAGCTGCGCGAGAGCGTTGCGGGCGTGAGTCTGGATGAAGAAGCGACGAAGATGATCGAGTTCCAGAAAAGTTTTGACGCCTCGGCGCGATTGATTCGCGTCGCGGATGAAATGTTCGACACGGTATTGAACCTTAAACGGATGTAATGAATGCGCGTCACTGACCGGATGAATTTTGACCAAGTCCATCAGAATCTGCAGAAGAATCGGACCGATATGTCCGATCTGCAGAATCAGGCGGCTTCGCAAAAACGTCTGAACAAACCTTCCGACGATCCCGTGGGCGCCGCGCGCGTCCTCGCGACGCGTACGGAAGACCGCGGATTGAATCAATTCGTTAAGAACATTCATCAAGCGCGCAGCTTCCTGGATATGACCGATCAGGCGCTGAATGAGATGTCGGATCTTTTGGTGCGGGCGAAAGAGCTTGCCGTGCAGCAAGCCAACGACGCCGGGGCGAACCCCGAAACCCGTCAGGTTGCCGCGCTCGAGATCGGTCAGACGTTCTCGCAGGCCGTTCAGATCGGGAACCGCAAGCTGGGCGAGCGTTACATCTTCGGCGGATTCAAGACGACGACCTCACCGTTCAATCAGGCCGGCGACTACAAGGGCGACGATGGCGACATGAACGTCCTGATCAACAAGGACGCGGAAGTCGCGATGAACCTGCCGGGCAGTCGGGTCTTCGGCGGCGTCGGCGTGAGCGCCGACGGTCACCTGCGCGCGAAAATGGATTCGCCGAAAACGGCCGAGGACTTGAACCAGTACCAACGCGACAACGAAGAACTTCGTCAAGAGATCGAAGACGGTCGCGACGAAGAATTCGTTTTGCGCGGACCGGCTTCTTCGACCGAGACTTCGCGGCGGCGTCAGGTCGAAACCGTCCCCCAAAATACGCAGGACGGGATCAACGTCTTCCGCGTGTTGAAGAACTTCGAAATCGCTTTGCGAACGAATGATAAAGAAGAAATTCAGATTGCGATCGATGACATCGACCGTTCGCTCAGCCAGGTTATTCAGGGCCGGGCCCAGGTCGGGGCGCGGGTTCAGACCTTGAACCAAACCCAGGAAAGTTTACAAAAATCCCTCGTCGACAATAAGGCTCTACAGAGTCAGATCGAAGATGCGGATCTCTTCCAAACGGTGAGTGATATCTCGAAGACCGATAGTGCTCTTCGCGCCTCGCTCGAGACGTCTGGGCGTTTAGTCCAGAAGAGCCTCCTTGACTTTCTCCGGTAGCGGAAATAGCTACAGTTCCGCTCTTTAGCCACCGATAAAGCCAGCGTTGGAGAACGCTCTTTACCCGGATTGGTATCGAGTCGGAATATCCAGGGAGCCCCCGTATGCTGGTTTTGACAAGGAAGTTGGGAGAAAGCATCGCCATTGACGACCATATCAAGATTCGGGTCGTTCAAATCAAAGGCAAGCAGGTCCGTTTAGGGATCGAAGCCCCCAAAGAGACGAAAATTCACCGCGAAGAAGTCTATCTGGCGATCCAGGACACGAATAAAGAGTCCGCGGCAACCGGTCCGGAAAAGACGCGTAATATCTCGAAAATGCTTAAACCCTAATCGGGTTAAAAGTTTTCGCGGCGCTCGAGAATCACTTTGTTTCCACCTTCAAACCGGCTCTGAACGCGCTTCAGAGGCCGGTTTTTGCGTTTTCGATGCACCGAGAACTCACCCGATTTTTGTCTTGCTGTGTCTGTTCTTTTAGGGTGTGATCCGTTTGTGGAGGGGGGGCCTGCACGTGGTTATTCAGACAACGCGTTTCGGACAAGTCGAGATTCAAGATCAAGACATCCTGTTGTTTTCCGAGGGAATCCTGGGTTTTGCAGAGCTGCACAAGTTCGTGCTGCTGGACGATCCCACGGACGATATCTTCGCTTGGCTGCAAAGCTGCGATGAGCCGGCAATCGCTTTCCCGGTGCTGGAGCCCGAACTTTTCGCGGAAAACTACAAAGTGACCCTCGCCAAGACCGATTACGAAGCCCTCAAAATGACGGACCTCAGCAAAGCTCGTCTTTTGTGCATCGTGACGATCCCCGATGATCCCACGCAAATGACCGCGAACCTCAAAGCACCGGTCGTGATCAATATTCCCGATCGCAAAGCTCGTCAGTGCGTCCTTCAGGACAACCACTTGGCGATCCGTGAGCCGATCTTTGCGAAGCTGCAGCAACGTGTGGTGCAGAATCCGACTCAGTCGATCAAATCGCAGAGCGCGGCCCTCGAAGTCGCGGTTCGTATCCAGAATAAGAATCAACCGGAAGCGGGTCTTTGACCCCCTCCGTTTTTCGCAAGGCTGGCGCAGCTGGCTTTCGCAAAGTCGCCTTGGGGACCTGGAAAACCGCCGGGGACCCCAGCGTCTACGGTCTTGTCGAGTTCGACGCGACTCCCTGTCTTGAGCTCATCCGCTCCACCAAAGCCGAATATGAACGTCCCTTGTCGCTGACGAGCATCGTCGGTGCGGCCGTTGCGCGCGTGCTCGCACGTCGACCCGAGATCAACGCGATTCTGTACCGGGGAAGTATCCGGCGTCGCGAGACCGTGGATTTGTTCTTCCAGTTGAACGTGCCGGGAGCGGGACCCGATCCCGTCGCGGGCGCGGAGCTGAAGGGCGTGACGGTTCGTCGCGCCGACACCAAGGATCTGCGCCGCGTGCACGAGGAGCTGACCGGCAAGGTGCGCGACTCGAAGGCCGGCAAAGAAAACGAACTCGATGCTTCGATGAAGGTCCTCGCGCTGTTGCCGACGTGGCTGATGGCGCTCGTGCTGCGGGCGGCGGCTTGGTTGAATTACGACATCGGCCTTCCGCTCACGTGGTTGGGGATGCCTAGGGATGCGTTCGGCTCGGTGATGATCACGAACGTCGGAACGCTGGGTGTCTCGGTGGCCTGGGCGCCGCTGGTGCCGTTCTCGCGCGTGCCGCTGCTGTTGACGGTGGGCGCGCTGGAAGACCGGGCGTGGGTCGTCGACGGCCGCGTCGAGGTTCGTCCGATCGTGCGTATGGGAATCACCTTCGATCACCGTCTGATGGACGGCGCGCACGCGGCCGAAATGCAGAAACTCTTTTTGGATTATATGCGAAACCCGTCGGTCTTACTCGGCCAGTAAGGCGGGATAAGTCGTCCCGGGATTGACGATAAGGATATCCGAAACCGAACGCGTGAAGATGCTCGGTGTGATGAAGGGCTTCGACTTCACGCGGGTGAGCAGACCCGTGCTCGGGTCGAAGCTGAAGTGTTCGATCGTGTTGAAGGCGGCCGCGGCCGCGACGACCAGAACGTCACCGTTCGCGAGCTCGGCCATTTTCGAAATCCCTTGAAGGACCGCCAGATCGCCGAAGGCTTTGACGGGCGTGCCGAAGGCGGCCGAGTTCACGGCGACACTGTGAATTTCGTGAACGGGGCCGGTGTTGTTGCCGTAGCCGATCAAAAGCTGTCCCGAGGAGTGCATCAGCAGCGATGTCGGAAACGAGGCCGTGGTCGGAGCCGCGAGCACCGCTAGGCAGTCGCCCGCCGTCGCGTAACCTGATTTAGAAATCATGACCACTCGGTTGTTCGCGGCCGCTGCGGTGAAGGCATGAGCCATCAGAACTTGTCCATCGGGGCCGTTGGCGATCGAACTGATGTTCGTGATCACGGGCGCGCAGGCGCCGCCGGGGGCGTTCACGAAGGCATTTGCGCCCATGGTCACACGTACGCCGTTCGCGGTAAACTTCTCGACGGCGGTCGAACGCGAAATCAATAGCGCGCCCGCCGAATCATATCTCATTTGTCGCAAGACCGAAGAGAGGCCCGCGTTCGTGAAAAGCGTCGAATAGCTGGAGCCATCTTTGCGCACGAGTTCCACGCGGCGGCTGGCGGTGTTTTCAACGAGCACCAGAATGTGTTGTTCATCATAGTCCGCGAGCGAGACCGGAGTATCGCCAGGAGAGCTCGTGTAGTCGCGCAAAACCGCGACGAAGTTTCCGTTGCCATCAAAGCGCGAGACCGTTTGCGAAGGTGCGGCCGTCGTGACGCCTAAGCCGACGTAGACCGTGCCGCTGGCCAGGTAGATGTCGGCCAAGGGGGCGGCGATCGCGGGCTCGTCTTTTTTCTTCTCGCACGCGGCGAAAAACCCCACGCACATCAGCACGAGAAGGCTTTGCCGCAGAAATTGAGAAGAGGACTTCTTGTTCACAATTAAGAGATCGGAAGCCTGATATGAGACTGAACAGGACTTACGGCATGTAATCGACGGATGACATGACCTATATCCCCCCGAGTAACCCAAGATTTTCGCGGTTTTTGAGGTCCGAATGTTCCCAACCGGCTTCGGGTTGATAGTTTGCATAGACGTTTCAGGGGATGAGAAAAGGGACAACAATCCAACGGGAGGATCCGTGAAGAAGTTTTTTGCTCGTCGAATCGCCGTGCTTTTGTCGGCGCTGCTCTGCTCGGCTTGTGTTTTCGCGCAGCCCGATGACCCGCAGGTCGTCAGCGCGGTCGATCTCAAACGTTATATGGGAAAGTGGCTTGAGATCGCCCACTCGCCCAACTTTTTCCAGAAGGGCTGCGTGCGTTCGACCGCTGAATACACCTTGAATGAAGACGGCAGCGTGAAGGTCTACAACGTCTGTACGAAAGGGGACGGCTCGGTCAGCGATATCGAAGGCGTCGCGACGGTGCCGAACGCGAATGAGCCGGCGAAGCTAAAGGTCGACTTCGGGTTTCCTTGGAAGGGTGACTACTGGGTCATCGATCTCGAGCCGAACTATGAATGGGCGGTCGTGAGCGGGCCGGGGAAAGACTCGCTCTTCTTCCTCTCACGCACGGCGCCAATGCCCGTGGCGACGCTCCAACCGATTCTGGAGCGTTTAGAGGCCCAGGGCTTCGAAACGGATGAGTTCGTGTTTGATCAGTGGTGAGGGAAGGGGCGCTTGCTTTTTAGGCACGAGGCTCCGTCGGTCGCGGCACTAGCCCGGCTTTCAATTCTTTGTTAAGAGGGCCTTTTCATTCTCAAGCGAAAGGCCTTTTTCATGGCAAAACCCACCGTGCCCAATCCCATCACTCCCGCCGCGGATTGGAAAAGCATCAAGACTTTCGAAGACATCAAGTTCGAAAAAACCGAGGACGGCATCGGCAAAATCACGATCAACCGTCCCGAACGGCGTAACGCCTTCCGTCCGCAAACCGTCTTGGAGCTTCAAGAGGCCTTCCACATGGCGCGTGAAGATCAGTCGATCGGCGTGATCATTTTGACCGGTGAGGGGCACGAGGCGTTCTGCTCGGGAGGCGATCAGAAAGTGCGCGGCGATGCGGGTTATGTCGGTAAAGATGGAATTCCGCGCCTGAACATCCTGGATGTGCAAAAACAAATTCGTCAAATTCCCAAACCCGTCGTCGCGATGGTCGCGGGCTACGCGATCGGCGGGGGGCACGTGCTGCACGTCGTTTGCGATCTGACGGTCGCCGCGGACAACGCGAAGTTCGGTCAGACGGGACCCAAAGTCGGCTCGTTCGACGGCGGTCTGGGCTCGAGCTACCTGGCCCGCATCGTGGGTCAGAAAAAAGCGCGCGAGATTTGGTACCTGTGCCGTCAGTACGATGCGCAGCAGGCTCTCGACATGGGCTTGGTGAATACCGTCGTTCCCGTCAAAGACCTGGAACTCGAGACCGTGAAGTGGTGCCGCGAGATGCTCCAACACTCGCCCATGTCGCTACGGATGCTGAAGGTCTGTCACAACGCGGATTGCGACGGTCAGATGGGACTTTTGGACCTCGCGGGCAACGCGACGCTGTTGTACTACATGAGCGAAGAGGCCCAAGAGGGACGCGACGCTTACGTCGAAAAGCGCAAACCCGATTTCTCGAAATTCCCGCGTCTTCCCTAATCGATGAAGCAGTGGCTCTTGGCCTTCCGGCCGAAAACTTTGACCGCCGCGGTGGTGCCGATCTTTGGCGCGACCGCGCTGGCGCTCTACGAAGGGCACGAGGCGGGCGCGCCCCCAATCCGCTATTGGATTTCGGGTCTGGCGCTTTTCATTTCGGTGCTGATTCAGATCGGCACGAATCTCATCAATGATGCCGTCGACTTTGAAAAGGGCGCCGATACGAAAGAACGCATCGGCCCCGTGCGCGTCACTCAGGCCGGATTGATCTCGAGTCGTCGCGTTTACCAAATGGCCTTCTTCACTTTCGGCCTGGCGCTGTTGTGCGGGATTCCTTTGGTGCTCGTGGGCGGCTGGCCGATCGTGGTGATCGGGATCGCCTCTTTGATCGCGGGTTACTCCTACACCGGAGGTCCGTTCCCGCTGGCGTACCGGGGGCTGGGCGATCTGTTCGTCGTTTTGTTTTTCGGGATCGTCGCGACTTCGGGGCTTTTCTTTTTGCTGACCGGTGCCTGGGATCTGTCGGCCCTGCTGTTAGGGACCCAAATTGGCTTTCATTGCGCGGTTTTGATCGCGATCAACAATTTGCGGGATATGCATGGAGATAAGCTTGTCGGTAAGCGCACTTTGCCCGTGCGCTTCGGGGCTTCCTTCGCGCGTTACGAGATCGCGTTTTTGTTACTGATCCCGTTCATCCTCAATTTTTACTGGTTGTGGCGGGACGCGGTCTGGGCGTTCGCGCTGGGTTTCTTGATTTTGCCTTTAGCTTTCGTTCTTATCCATCGTGTCTTTACCACCCCTCCGAGTCCTGCGTACAATAAGTACCTGGGCCAGTCCGCACTCGTGCATCTGGTCTTCGGTCTTTTGACGTCGGTGGGGTTGGTGTTATGTCGGTAATCCAGTTTTCATTCTGGAAGTACGCTTTGAAGCCGAAAACGCGTATCGGTTCGGTCGCCACGGTGGCCGAGCGCGAAGGCGCGCTTTTGCGGATCAAGTGGCCGGATGAACTGACGGGGTACGGGGATTTGTTTCCGTGGCCGGAGTTCGGCGATGCGGACGTGACGACCCAGCTTTTCAATTTGAAAAGCGGACGCCTGTCGACGGGATTGGAACAGACGATTCATTTGGCCCGCAAAGACGCGCAGGCACGCGCGTTCAATCAGAACTTGATGCGCGGACTGCCCCGCGTGCGCAACCACTTCCTGATTGCCGATCCCGATGCGATCACGGAGGCCGAGTTGACCGAAGCGAAAAAACTCGGCTTTCAAAGCGTGAAACTCAAGTGCGGTAGCCAGATCGACAAAGAGCTCGAATTGGCCGTGCGTCTGGTGAAGCAAAAAGGCTTTCTGCTGCGTTTGGATTTCAACGGCAAGGCGACTCCCGCCGACATCGAAAAGTTCAAGCATGAATTTCCGGAAGGTTTACGCTCGAAAATCGAGTTTATCGAAGATCCGTTCCCTTTCGTTCACGAGCTGTGGCAAGAGGCTTCGGAACTGGCTCCCCTGGCGGTGGACCAAGAGTACGTGCGTGTCCCGTGGGCCGACTATTCCGAGTCGAAACCGCCGCCTTTCAAAGTTATCGTTTTGAAGCCCGCCCGTCAGGACATGGTGAAAGCCCGCGAGTTCGCCCATCGTTTTCGCCTGAAGATCGTCGTGACCAGTTCGCTTGATCATCCGGTGGGCATCATGCACGCCGCCGCGGCCTGCGGGGACATGAAGCGCCTTTACCCGAACATGGTTTTGGACTCGGGTTGTTTTTCCCATACCGCTTACGAGCCCGATCGCTTCTCGCAGATGATGTCGCCGAAGGGTCCGTTTCTGGCCGAGGTCGCGGGATCGGGCGTGGGCTTCGACCAAATCCTGAAAGAGCTACCGTGGACCGATCTGCGCAGCCTGTGATTCCGGCTCCGGGGCTTTTGCTGAATCCCAGATTACCCGAAGGTGAAGTGAGCGAGTTCGCGTCGCTGCGCCCGCAACTCAAACCCGATCACTACTGGATCCTCAGTTCGGGTTCGACCAGCGCGCGGGTTTCCAAAGTGATCGGTCTTTCGACGGAAGCTTTACGTATATCCGCGCGCGCGGTGAACGCGCACTTGCGAGCACGGGCCGATGATGTCTGGGGCCTTTCGCTGCCGACTTACCACGTGGGCGGTTTGGGGATTTTGATTCGTGCCGAGCTCACGGGCTCGGTGGTCGTGGATCTGAATCCGCCGCTCGAGGGGCGCGGCTTCGCCGAGGCCGCCCGTGAATTCGCGTTGCGGTTGTTTGAGCGAAAGGTCACGTTGCTGTCGCTCGTGCCCACGCAAGTTTATGATTTGGTCGATCAGCGCATCCCCGCACCGCCGGCCCTACGAGCCGTCGTCATTGGCGGCGCGGCGCTCGCGCCGGACCTGTACGCGCGGGGGATCGAGCTGGGCTGGCCGCTTTTGCCGAGTTTCGGGATGACGGAATGCGGATCGCAAATCGCCACGGCCGAACTGGATCGGGGGTTGTCGTCGGCGGACCCGCGCCTGCGGTTGCTCGATCACGTCGAGGCGAAGACGGATGCGGAAGGGCATTTGATCTTGCGATCGGCGGCTTTGCTGACCGGACAATTCGAGCGCGGTGACGACGAGAAATGGGTTTTCCGCGATCCGAAGGTCGATGGCGCTTTGCGAACCCAAGACCGCGTCGAAATCGACGGACCCTGGTTGAAACCTTTGGGCCGCGCGACGGATTTTGTGAAAGTGAAAGGCGAAGGCGTGAATCTGGAAGATTTGCGCGAACGCTTCTTCGCGGATTGGTCGCTGGAAGAAAAGTCCCGCGCCGTGATCGTGGATCTTCCGGATGCGCGGGATGGGGCGAAGCTCGTTCTCGTTTTGGAATCCGCGACGACCGGGGCGACCATTCAGCAGCGGCTACAGGCCTGGAATCTGGGCGCGTTTCCGCCCGAGCGTTTGACGGACGTGCGGTCTATCGACCGTCTGCCCCGGACCGATCTGGGGAAGATCGCTTGGGCGAAATTACGCCAGCTCCTGGCGCATTCGGATCGATAAGCGTCTGGTTTTTCGACCCCAAAAAGCCGCGACCCGAACGTGGGGGCGTGAACAAGCCCGCGCGCACGGGCGGAGTGAAAAGCGGTCGCAGTGAGGCGACCAGCGGCGCGTCGTCGCCGCGATATTTCGCGAGCGCCATGTGGATCACGCCCAAGCGCTGCACGTGCGATCCCGTCGCGAAGAAATCCGAAGCCTCGTCGCAGCGCTGACCGGACTCGTTGCACTTGTTCATCGTGTAGCAGGCGCCGCCGTCGCTGACGAAGTCCTCGGGATAACCACGCACCAGAATGCCGTGCACCAGGCCTTTTTCGTCGAAGATGGGGCTACCGCTGTTCCCCATGAACGTGTCGATGTTCGCCGAGTAGAATTTCGTGAAGTCCTCGCTGATCACGCGGGCGGGGCCCGCGAGTTTCAGCGGAAGGCCCAGCGGATAGCCCATGGCGTAGAGTTGGCGCGGGGCCTTGAATTCACGCGACATCGTGAGCGGCGTGCGTCCCGGCACGGGGTTTTTCAAACGCACCAGCGCGAAGTCATCGCCAAAAACCGGCGGTGCGAACGCCGGTGAAGAGAAGTCGGGATTTTGCCCGTCGATGACCTCGGCGCATTCGAAAATTTTCTCGCGCGGCCAACGGTCGACGTTCAACGGGGTGCCGTTCGCGGGCTGCGCGAAGTCGGCGATCCAAACGAAGTCCGAACAACCGGCGGTTTCTTTGCGCTCGCTGCGTCCATAGGGAACGATACAGTGACCGGCGGTGACCACGAGATCCGGTGCGATCAGAAAACCGCTGCAGTTGATACCGGCGGTGAGCTGATCGGCGAAACGTTGGTTCGCGCACATATTGATCATCGAGCTTTCGCCGGAGGCTTTTTGGAAATCGAGTTTCACGAATTGGGGATCGCCCTCGTCGATGACGAAATTTCGGGAGGTCATCAGCAGGACGGCGGGGGCGTGGGGTTTGGCCCAGGAGAGGAGCGCCTCTTGGCGGTCGTCGGTGCCGTAAATCATGGCGAAGGCGGGAAGGGCGAACGAGAAGCTGAGCAGCGCGATGAAAGAACGAAGCATGGCGATCACCTCGCCCGCGGTTATCGCAAAAAGGCGGGCGGAAAACCATGCGGAGCGGGGCTCTTTGTAAGGCTTTTAGCGCAGACGATTGCGTCCCGAGATTTCGTCCTCGGCGGCCTGCTGTTCCTTCATTTGGCGTTCGATGTCTTCGGGCGAGCGGAGCGGGCCCTTACCGACGCCAGGGCAGTAGTCGGCGACTTCTTTTTTCCAGGTTTTGGCGCCCATGACTTCGGGCCAAAAGGGCCAGGTGCGACACTGCACGGGACGGGCTTTGTAAACTTCGCAACGGTTGCCGTCGAGGAACATGCATTCGGGACGGCTGGGCTCTTCCTTCAGGTGATAGGCGGGGCCGAGCTTGGTGGTGTATTTACGCGTGAAGGTCGCGAGCGAGACGCCGATCTCTTTGGCCATGTTGCGACGATCTTGCAGGGTCAGGAAAACGAAGCCGTATTCGCCGCGCGAAATGCAGCACTGCCCAGAACCTTGGCATTGAAAACGTACGCCTTCGGACCACCACTTTTTACCGCTCATGTGTTCGCTCCTTCGGTGCTCTGGTAGGCCGCGAGGCGCTCGCGGAATTCCGCGGGCCACGGCGTGGGGGCTTTCGCTTTCACGTCGAGCAGAACGTGAGTCGAATCCAAAACGAGCGCGGTTTCGCCGCCGGTTTTGAAGGTGAATTGGAAACTCACGCTGGTTTCGCCCAGGCGTTTGACGACCGCTTCGACCTCGTAAAGGGCGCCGGCGGGAATCGGGCGTCGGTAATCGGCCTGCGCCTGGCGAATAGGCATCGCGTACTGGGCGTTCGCGAACCAGTCCTTCCACGGAAAACCGGCCTCGATGAGCAGGTCTTCCATGCAGTCATGGGCCAATTCGAAAGCCCGGCCGAAGAACATCCAACCGGCGGGATCGGCCTGATGGAAGCGCATGCGGTTCTGCCAACGGAAGCTTTTCATAGACTGTCGAGAATGACGCAATTCCCATCTTGCGGCAAGGCGGAATCCCGAATAGTTTGGCGGTTATGAGCCTCAAGATCTACGACCCCCGGGACTTTCCCGCCTATCTCCCGAAATTGAACAACCTCTACGACGATCTGTTCACGGGCGGTAAAGGTTTCCGGTCGCAGCTCATCAAGTGGGTCGCGGGCAGCTTGGGTTCTTCCGACAAAATTCAGAATCTGCTGGGGCAGACGATCGAGTTCATCCACAACGCCTCGCTGTTGCACGACGATCTGATCGACCGCTCGCAATTGCGTCGCGGGAAAACCGCGGCCTGGGTGAAGTACACGCCCGAGTACGCCGTGCTGGCGGGGGATTACCTGCTCGCGCGCGTGATGGTGAATCTGTCCGGTAACGGCAACATCCGCCTCGTGCAGTACACGGCCGAGGTCATCTCGGATCTACTTGAGGGCGAGTGGCTGCAGGACTCGCTCGTCGGCGATATGGAAGTCGACTTGAGTCAGCTCGATCGCGTGCACAACCTGAAAACGGCGTCGCTGTTCAAGTGGTGCCTGCGCGCGCCGTTCCTCGCGGAGGAACGCTACGAGCCGGGACTCCATACGGCTCTTGAAGAGATGGGCACGCTGCTGGGGCAGCTGTTCCAACGCTCGGACGATCTTTTGGATTTTGACGTGCGCAACGACGAAGGGAAAAATCCTCTGGGCGATCTGAAGTCGGGATACTTGAACAGCTTCGGCGCGTTCGCGACCCGTGACCTGACCGCCGCGCAAAAACGCGAACTCAAAACTTGCGAAACTTTGGCGGACTTCCAGGCCCGGCTGGGGGGCGCTGCGGTTTTTGAGGCGCGCGTGAAAGAGTTCGACCAGAAAAACCAATTCCTGATTGATCTTTACCGCCACCAAATGGTCCTCTTGAAGAACCACCTGAAACCCGGTGAGGAAGTGCTGCTCGAACGGCTGGAGCCTTTGACGGAAATTCTTTACTGGCGACGTAAACCGAAATCTTGAGGTCCCGGATGACCCAACTGAAGACGCTCTCGCGCCAAGATCCCGAATTCCAAAAGTATCTCGACGGTCGTTTTTCCAAAACGGAACGCGCGATCCCGCTTGAGACTTTGAACGTGAACTCCGAGTCCGAGTCCGTCACCTTCCGTATCGTGCCCTTGAAGGACGTTGTCCGCCCCGGGTTCTTCGCGATGTGGTCCGAAGTTTTCAAGTTCCGTTACTTCCTGCTGTTGGCTTTTCCCGCGTTCGTGATCCTGACGAAAAACATGTTCGACGACATCGAGATCGATCCGCTCATCACGTCGACCTCGCTTCTGGGCGCGTTCTTTCTGATCGCGGCGGCGAATCTGTGGAACGACTACTTCGATCATCTGAAGGGCGTGGACCGCATCCTGCCCGAAACGCAGAAGAAACCGATCCAGAAGGGTTGGGTGACGGCGTGGGCGACGAAGGCGTGGGCCTGCGCGTACCTGATCCTGGGCGTGGCGCTGGGGCTTCCCGCCGTGATCGTCGAGCCCGTGATCCTCGCGATCGTGGCGCTGCCGGGCGCGCTGGCGCTGTGGGCTTGGTTGAACCCGATCAAAGGCTTGCGGTTCCGTCGCGGAGCGGAGCTTTTGGTCTTCCTGCTCGTGGGGCCGATGTTCGCGGTGGGCTTTCAGATCGCGTCGAGCGGATTTTTTGACATCGAAAGTTTGTGGATCGGCGTGCTGACCGGCTGGGTCGCGGTGTTTTTGATTCACGTCCGCAACTTCGAAGCGGTGATGGTGAACTCGCAGGCCGGTTTTCAAAGCACGGTCGTGGGTTTGGGCTTCGAAAGCAGCAAGAACCTGCTCGTCCTGTGGTGGGCGGCGCTGTGGGGCGCGTTCATCCTGTACCAATACGTCTACACGCCGCTGATCTGGTGGCCGTTGGGCAGCTTCGCGATGGCCCTGGCGACGATCTTTCCGTTGAACCGTCGGGTGTCGCAGCTGAAGTCGCCGATGGGCTCCGAGATGACCGCCTTGATTCAGAACTGCCGTTCGTTCGTGAACGTCTTCTGGTGCTGGTGGCTGCTGCAGTGTCTGTGGATGTACCTTCTTCTGGAAATCGCGCCGGCCTCATGAGCGCGCCGAGCTTCGCCATCGAAGACGGCGTTCCCGTTTTGCGTTTCCCCGACGACCGGCGCCTGCGCTTGGACTTCGCGGATTCGCGCTATCACCGTAAACTGCGCGGGAAAAACGAACTTCTGGCCAAAGCCGTGGGCATCAAGACTTTACCGACGGCCCCGCGCGTTTGGGATTTGAGTCTGGGACTCGCGGAAGATGCGTGGACACTCGCGCGTTTGGGCTGCGATCTGTGGGGGTTCGAACGTCAGCCGCTGCTGGCCCAGTTGGTTGAAGCTTCTTTGCAAGAGTACCGCATGCGGGTGGAGCCCGGTACGCACTGGGATGAGTCCGCCGCGCGTTTGCACGTGAACGCCGCTTCGGCGCGGGACGTGCTGCTCGCGTTGCGTGACGGGACGTCGGCGTTTCCGCGACCGGGGGCTTTGTACTTCGATCCGATGTACGAAGGCACCGGTAAATCCAGCGCGCTGCCGCGGTTGGAGATGCAGCTGCTGCGCGGTTGGGTCGGGACCGATGACGATCAAGCCGAGGTCCTCGCGTTGGCGCGCTCCATTCCCGGAATGCGGGTCGTGGTGAAGCGCGCGGTGAAGGCCCCGGCTTTGGGCGGAGCGCCCACGCACGCCTTTGTCGGCGAAAAGGTGCGTTACGACATGTACCAGAACACCGTCACCGCTGCGGGGGCGACGGATACGGAGGCGCCATGATCGAGATGTTACTGCTCGCGAAAAAGGTCGGGATCACCGGAGCCTCGCGTTCGCGACTTTTGGCCTTGGCGCTTTTGCCGCTCGTGGCGCTGGTCGACTTCACGGTGCTCGCGGCTTTGGTCTATGCGGTCAGCTTCACCGGCGTGTTTCTGCCCATCGTGCGCGAGGGCATGGGGACGGATCCGGCGGCCTGGGTGCTGTGGGTCGGCGATCCCGCCTGGACCCAAATGGCGGTGGCGGCGTTGCTGGGCCTGGTCGGCGGTTACGTTTGCGGAAAGTGGCCGCTCGTCAGCGGTTTGGCGATGGTCCTGACCTTCCCGAGTTTTCTGTCGGTGAAGGCGCTCGCGGTGATTTTTCTGTCGGAACGTTTGGGATTCCGCCTGCGCGATGCCCGTCGCGGGGTCGACGTCCGCGCCCGTGGCCTGGCGCTTCTGGCGACCTTGCTCGGCGCGCTCGCGCTCTTCGTCTTCGGGCAACTCGTCCAGATGATGTGGACCGAACTCATCGGGTTCGAATCAATTTTCCATCCGCGTTCGCGGTTCGTGCTTGCGGGACTGGTCGTCAGTCTGGGGCTGTGCCTGGAAGTGCTGCTGAACTTGGTGAGTTTTCATTTCCATTTCGAGCAGGTCTCCAAAGCCGCGCGGACGTAAAGGCTTTGCCATCAAGTTGCGCGCCCCTTACGATCAGAGGGAATGTCGAAAGAGTTGAAATCCCGCATCGAAGAATTGGAAGAGGCGCTCCGTCTGAAGGAGCAAGAGCTCGGCCGTTATCGCGCCGAACTTCAGAAAACCAACCAATCTTTGGAGCGGATCATCACCGATCTCTCTCAAGAATTGAAATGGGTCGGCATCATCCAGAAGGCGCTCGCGCCGACGCAGATTCCCAATATTCCCGGCTTCGAGTTCAGCTCGAAGTTTTTGCCCGGTCAGAGCGGCGGCGGGGATTATTTCGACATTTTCGAGCACGATGACCGACTGAAATTCGGCGTTCTGCTCAGCAGCTCGAGCGGATACTCCATGTCCGCGCTTTTTCTTTCGGTTCTCATGAAGGTTTCGGGACGCATCGAGGCGAAAAAAGGATTGCAGCCCCAGCAGGCTTTAGAGACGTTGGCCGCCGAGATGACGCCGAATATGCAGGCGAAAGACGAAGCCTCCGTTTTTTACGGGGTCGTTGATCGTCGCAGCTTCGAGCTGCGTTATACGCTGCTCGGGGATCTGGCCGTCTTTCACCAACCGCAGTCCGGAGATAAGCTCGTGCGACTCGATCCGGCTGGTCGTGGACTGTCGTTGAAGAACAACACGGGATTTATCGACCACACCATCCAGCTGGGACCGCGCGATCGCGTGATCCTGTGTTCGGAAGGCATCGTGCAGGCTAAAAATCCGGCGGGCGAAGCCTTCGGGATGGAGCGTCTGCAGAAATTGGTGCTGCGCGCGCCCCGCGGGGGAGTTCACGATTTGCGCAATGAGATTTTGTTCCGCAACGAGCAATTCTCCGAGACGAATGAACCGCTGCGTGACCAAACCGTGCTCGTGATCGAGGTCAATGACCGGGTCATTAAACTTGCGAAATAAGACCACGTCAGGGATATTGAACCCGACGTATTCAGTCTCTCTGAGGAAAGGACCAAGCGATGGCGGAAATTACGATTTATGAAGGTGCACTCGATAAAGGCCTGGAAGGGGTTGTCGCATGTTCGACGGCCGTTTCGACGATCGCTGACTCCACTTTGAGTTTCCGCGGTTACACGATCGAAGACCTCGCGGCGAATTCCACTTTCGAAGAAACCACCTATCTGCTGTGGAACGGCAAGCTGCCCACCAAGCCCGAACTCGACGCGTTCTCGAAAGAGCTGCACTCGGCGATGGCGCTTTCACCCGAGTACGTGAAAGTCTTGAAGACGATCCCCACCAAAGATGTCCACCCCATGGCTTGGCTGCGCACGGCGGTTTCGCTGATGGCGCACTGGGATGGCGACGCGAACGATATGTCGGAGGCGGCGAACAAGAAAAAAGCTGTACGCATGACGGCGCAGATGGCGTCGATCGTGTGCGCATTCGAAGCGATCCGTAACGGCAAAGAGCCCCTCGCTCCCAAAGCGGACAAGTCGGTCGCTTGGAACTTCATGTACATGCTGAAGGGCACTGAGCCGACTCCTGAGCTCGTTAAAGTGTTCGATACCTGTTTGGTCCTGCACGCGGATCACGAGCTGAACTGCTCGGCGTTCGCGACCCGCGTGACCGCTTCGTCGCTTTCGGACATCCACTCGGCGATCGTTTCGGCGATCGGTGCGTTGAAGGGCCCGCTCCATGGCGGCGCGAACGAGCAGGTCATGCTCATGCTCAAACGCATCGGCACCATCGAAAAAGCGCAGCAGTTCGTGAAAGACGCTCTGCAAGCGAAAGAGAAAGTCATGGGGATCGGTCACCGCGTTTACAAAAACGGCGACCCCCGTGCGGCGATCCTGCGCAAGATGTCGGACAAGCTGACCGCGCAAATCAACGAGCACCACTGGTACGAGATGTCGACTTTGATCGACGATACCATGTTCAAAGAGAAGGGCTTGATGCCGAACGTGGATTTCTACTCGGCGACCGTGTACTACTCGATGGGCATTCCGATCGACATTTACACGCCCATCTTCGCGGTTTCGCGCATCAGCGGCTGGCTGGCGCACGCGTTCGAGCAGTACGCGAACAACCGCATCTACCGCCCCCGCGGGAAATGGGTGGGACAAAAGGATATGAAGTACATTCCCTTGAGCGACCGGAAGTAAGCGCGTGCCGACTCGGGTGGTTTTAGTCGATACGTCCTATGAGCACCAACAGCGGCTCGAGGACGTGAACGAAGCCCACACGAGCGGTCAGTACACTTTCGAAACGACCGCTTCGTTTGCCCACGACGCCGCCTTCTGGGCGGCGGTCGACGTTTTGGTTCTGCATGTTCCCGATGAGCCCATGATTCAGGGCGCGTTTCTGGAAAAACTGAAGGCGCAGGTGGGGCCCAAGACCCGCGTGATCATCATGGCGCCGCAGATGAACCCCGCGTTGATCGCGGTTTCCCATCAATTTCCCAAAGTGCGTTTGATGAAGCTGCCGGTGACGGGCTACGCGCTTTACCGTGCGTTGGTGGACATCACGACGGACTATCCGCGGGGGCAGCAGCAGGTGCATCCGCGTTTTCTGACGGATCTCGCGGTCGAAGTCGTTTCGGATCTGAAGTCGGTGAAAAGTCCGGCGCGCGTGAAAAATCTGTCGATCAGCGGCGCGTATTTCGAAACCGTCGAGACCACTGAGGCGCAGGCCGTTTTCGTGGTCGGCGATCTGGTGCGGATGGCGATTGCGCTACCGACGGGTGCGGCGGGTGGCGTCCCCAAGGCCTATCAGTTCGACGCGCGCATCGTCTGGCAAAGGCCGCTCGAGGACGGGCAGGGCATCGGATACGGCTGCGCGTTCTTGAACAAAGAGCAGGTCTATGATGAACTCCTGGCGCAAGTCGGGAGGTAATTTCTATGGCTTCGGTTTTCACGAAAATCATCAGCGGTGAGTTGCCCGCGCATAAAGTGTACGAAGACGAGCGGATCATCGCGATCTTGGCGTTGGATCAGATCAACATGGGGCATACCCTCGTGATTCCCAAAGTCGAAGTGAACCATTGGTTCGATGTTCCCGAAGACGATTTCCTGCATCTGCAAAAAATCGCGCAACGGATCGGCCGCGCGATCAAGGCGGCGACCGATTGCCCGCGCGTGCTGACGGCGGCGGTGGGTTTCGAAGTGCCTCACTATCACTTGCATTTGATTCCGGCGGCGGCCATCGCCGACCTGAATTTCGCGAAGGCGACGCGCCGGACGGACGACGAAATGCGCGCGGTGCTTGAAAAAATTCGGGCGCATTTGTAGCCCGGGCGTCGGGAAAATCGCCCCGACTTTGGTCTGGGGCTCCTCCTAACAGTAATCATAAAATCAATTGTCTGGGATCACCCCGCGATTTTTGTTATCTTGAAGTTGCCGTTCTCACGGCGCGGAAGGGGGTGATGCTTGGTGACGAAATGTGACAAGACCAAGGCGGAGGTGAGTGTCCTTTAGGGACTCACGCTTTCGAGCGCGAACCTAAATGCGACATTTGCTTTCGCCTATAAGGTTTTACAGTTTCTTCTAGGGGGTTGCTTCAGGCAGCCCCCTTCTTTTTTTGTGGGTGGGGATTGGGGGGTTCAACTCCCAACTTCCAGATTCCCAATTCCCAATTCCCAATTCCCAATGAGACGGCTCTCGGTCAGCTCCGACTTTCGCGGAGTTGAGAAGTCGTAATGGACTCGTCGGGCGGAGCCGAGAAATCAGCGGAGTTTAGGAATAACTTCGCTGGCGGCGAAGCTTTGCGTTGAGAAATATTTGCTACGCGGTTTTTCGCTTTACAGGAATTTTCCACTTTGACGTTTCTGCAGGAGAAACGATCTGCGCGACATTTTCTAAAAATGACTCTCGAGTTGAGATCTCTCGTCATGCGCGAAGCTCCCGTCTTAGAAGGGGAAATAGACTTTGATCCTCGCCTCACGCGAATTCGTCTCTGGAAAACCCGTGCTAAGACATGTCTAGCGGAGGCGAAAGAAATGACGAACGCCGAACTCATTCGGAACTTCGAAAAGCTTGTCCAGGTCGAGCGACGTGTGACTCGAAAGCTACTCGAGCATATCGCCGAGATCGAGTCATGCCGTGCATATCTCGATCTCGGATACGATGGAATGTATGCCTATTTAACGAAAGGCTTGGGCTACTCAGAAGGGGCTGCTTACCGCCGACTACAAGCGGCGCGCGTTCTGAAGGTGGCGCCCTCGGTGGCTGAAAAAGTTGAGGCCGGAACTTTGAATCTCACCCAGCTCGCCGAAGTCGCAAAAGTCAGCCGACAAACGAAACTCAAGCCGACCGCCGAGCTTTTCGCGAAATTGGAAACGCGGTCGAAAGCGGCGACCGAGCAGATCGTCGCGCAGGCTTTTGACGTTTCGCCACGAAGTGAAGTTCACAAACGCACGCAGCGCGATCATTCGGTGCGTCTGGAAATCACTTTCTCGGCAGAGCAGTTTGCTGCCGTCGAAAAGGCGCGCGGTCTGCTTTCGCATATTTGTCCCGAGGGGGCTTGGCCCGAAGTTTTTGTGGAACTCGCCCGACGCTATTCAGAAAAATTCGAAGCTCGTGAAAGCCAACGCGCGAAACCCACGGCATCCGTTGAGGCGAAGGCCGCTTGGGTCCCGCTGGCGGGGAGACGCCGCAGCATCCCAGCCTCGCAACGGCGCCTTATTTTTCTGCGCGCGGGTGGATGTTGTGAGCACGTCGATCTCGCCAGTGGGCGGCGCTGTGGCTCGGCTTATCAACCTCAAGTGGATCATATCCAACCTGTCGCCCGTGGTGGTACGAACGATCCCGCGAATCTGCAGCTGCTGTGCGGCTCCCACAACCGAGCGAAGGGATTCGCGATTCCCAATCGGAAATCGTGAAAGGCCCCTGAAGCAGAGGGGCTTGCCTAAAAATCCCGCTGGACGGAGCCCTCAAGTGGGCCTATCACTCAGAACATGGTTCAAGATCTCGGCCAACTGATTCCGGCGCTTCAAGCCGCGAAGAAATCACTGCAAGCCATCGAGCCGCTCACCCGTGAGCAGCGCCTGGACAACCTCGCGAAGCTCGCGGAGGCCTGGGGGCGTGAGTTCGAGAGCGCGACCGCCGCCCAGTTGGCGCAAGAGTCGGGTCTTTCCGAAACTCTCGTGCGTGCTTGGGATTTCGCGGGCGCGAAGGCGTATCTGCGGAGCTGGCTCCAAGGCGAGATCGCCGCCTCCCAATCCGCCGTGACGGAAGGCGCGGTCGCCCGGGTTCAGCATCAACCTCGCGGGGTCATCTCGCTTTTGCAGCCGCGCTTTCACGGGCCGCGACTTTTTATCGAACGCTTCGCGCCGGCCTATCTCGCCGGAAATCCGGTTCTCGTAAAAATGAGTTCGAAAACACCGACGGCCGCCGTTCTCGTGGACCGTTGGTTGCGCGAAGCCGGCATCCCCGAAGAGCATGCCGTCGTCGTTGGGGGCCAGAGCGCCGACTACGCGAATCTGCTGGTGAAACATCCCGCCGTCAGTGCGGTCAGCGCCGTCGGCCGCCGCGAAACTCTGCTCGCGATTTATAAGGATTGCGCCGAGCTGGGCCGTGCGTTTCAAGGCTTTGCCGGCGGTCGCGCCACGATGTTCGTGATGGACGTCCAGGACGCCGACGCTTGGGGGAAGCTCCTCGGTTCTTCATTGGAGGATGGAAAGGGCCAGCGTCCCTACGACAACCTTCGCGTCTTCGTTCTCGAAAAAGACGAGAAGACCCAGCTCGCGAATCTTGAAACGGCCATGTCGCGGTTTCCGCAGGCGCGGTTGAGCGGTCACCTGACCCAATGTTCGGAAGATCATCAGGCCGAGGCTCTGGGGCCCGTCATCCTGTTCTCGTCGATCAAGTACCCGTTCGATCTTGCGAAGTGGGTGAACAATGCTTCGACGGGGTTCGCGGTGCAGATGTTCGGTCCTTTGGAGCGTCTGGAAAAGATCGCCCCGAAGCTCGACGTCGGCGCGATTCTGGCGAACCGCGATTTCGATCCGGCGGAGTCCGTTCTGTTCGGGACGAAAGAATCCGTCATCGGCGACACTCAGCTTTCCTCGACCGGAAGCTTCTTCAGTCAGCGCACGCAGCGGCGCGGACTTTAGGCGCAACGTTCGCTCGGTCCGGGTGCGACGTCCCGTGACCCGACGGTGTCGGCCAAGCACACTGTTCCCACATCACCAAAAAAGGGGTTCCCATGTTGAAATCCATCCTGACAAGCGTCGCCGTTGCGGCGGCCCTCACACTTTCGGCGTGCGCGCACAAAGACACCGCCACCACCGAAGCCACTCCGGCGGCCGTTGAAGCCGCTCCGGCCGCGGACGCCGCGACCACCGAGAAACCCTGCCCCTGTGGCCACGACCACAAGCACGCGAAGGGCGACAAAAAGCACGAGCACAAACATGAGCACGGCAAGTGCGAGCTTTGCGCGAAGTCGGAAGCCGCGTTCGAGGCGAAGAAAAAAGGCAAAGACGCCAAAAAGGACTGCGGTTGCGGTCACAAGCACGAAGGCTGATCCCCACGAAAGGATCAAAGCTTCGACACCTCTCCGCCAAATCTCTGGCGGTGGGGGTCAGAAAACGGGGGCCGTCAGGAAGCTGACGGCTTTTGTTTTAGTGGATCTTGTAAAGGCGCGAACGGTTGCGAATCTGGCATTCGGGGCAATGGGCCGTTTCGTGGATCTCGGTGCCGTCGTCGGTAAATCCGTGATCCAAGATCAGAATTGAGCTGCATAGCGAGCAGTGGTTCTGATCCAAAAGGAATTCCTGTTGCTGAGGATTTTCCACTTTCTCAAAGTATTGAAGCTTATCTACAGACATCCATGTCCCCTCTTCACATCGTTCATTGCGGAACGATGCAAAGAGCGTTCACAGACCAAGGGCCGGTCCGGCGTCCAAAATTTGCTACTCGGAGTCGTCCTCGACGGGAACGAGCGGACCCTTCACGGTGTCGCGTGCGAAGGCGCTGCCCACCGGAGATTTCAAAAAGGGCACGATCTCGGGATCGTAGTTCGCGATGGTGTTGATGTCGTAAACGCCGAGCATGGTGGCGTCGTTCATTTCCTCCTCGGACTCGAGACCCGAGGTGAAGCGCCAGCCGCTGTCGATGTCGTCATCGGGCGTTTCGCGGTACATGAACCCGACCTTGTGTCCGCGCACCATGATGTGATCGGTGGCGAAACCCGCGCCGTAACCGGTCGCGAGGTTTTTCAGGTTTTCGGCGGCAATGTAGAACTTCTTTTGCGGAGGTTTGCTCATGGGCGCATCAAAGCACGAGCCGCGTGCGGGCTCAAGCGCCGGGACGTCAGTTTCACTTCGTTTCGCCCTCTTCCGGGTGATTTCGCATAAAATCGGCGGTGTGGAGCATGGCGTGCAGAAATTCCGTACGTACGGGCTCGGCCAAGCCGACGGAATCCACCGCCGCGACCATACAGATCATCCACTGATCGCGCTCGGATTTACGGATCACGAAGGGCATATGACGTGCGCGTAGTCGGGGGTGGCCATGCTTTTCGATGAACAGATTCGGCCCGCCGGACCAGCCCGACAAAAACATGAAAAGCTTTTCGGCCGAGGAGGTCAGGTCAGGCGGGTGCATGTCACGGACGACGCGGACTTCCGGCAGCGTGTCCATGAGCAGATAGAACGAGGTCACGATTTTACGAAGGCCGGCTTCGCCGCCCAGGCGGTCGTAAAAAAGGGGTGCGGGTTCACTCATGGGCGCAACCTAACGCCCGGATCCCGGCGGGTCAACCGCGCGGGAACTGGGTTTTGAGCGCGTCTTCCGTGCGGGCCTTGGTCAAAGCGTCGTCGATCAGGGCGTGGATCAGATCCTTGTAGCCCCAGCCGCTCGCTTCCCACATCTTCGGGTACATGCTGATCGAGGTGAAACCCGGCAGCGTGTTGATCTCGTTGATGTGAAACTGATTCGGTCCCGTCATGAAGAAATCGATGCGGGCCATGCCCTCGCAGCCGAGCACCCGGTAGGTGTCTTTGGCGATCTTCTGGATCGTGGCGAGCTCTTCGGGAGTCATCTCGACGGGGATTTTGTAGGCCGCGCCGTTGGGATCAAGATACTTCGCCTCGTAAGAGTAGAACTCGTGCTGGGGAATCACTTCGCCCGGCAGGCTGACCTTGCAATCTTCCGTGGGGCCGAAGGCCGAGATTTCGATCTCGCGGCCCTTCATGAATTTCTCGGCCAGGATCTTGCGGTCGTATTGGAAGGCGTCCGCGAGATTTTTATCGAAGTCCGCGCGCGATTTGATTTTGTGCACGCCTACCGAGGATCCCGCGTTCGCGGGTTTGATGAAGAACGGCAGGCCCAGCGTTTTTTCCAAAGCGTCGAAGCCGGGATTGTTCTTCGGCGTGATCAGCATGAAGGGGGCGTTCGGAATTTTCGCCTCGTTCAGCAGACGCTTCAAAAAGTCTTTGTCCATGCCGACCGCACTCGAGGTGACGCCGCAGCCGACAAAGGGCAGACGCATCACGCGGAAGAGGCCTTGAATGGACCCGTCTTCACCGTAGGTGCCATGCAGGACGGGGAAGGCCACGTCGACGGGACGTTTTTCCGAACCGCGCGTGAAGAACAGGTGGGGGCGGCCGCCCTCGCACCCCAAAGAGACGGGGTCGACGTCCGCTGCGGGCAACTCTTCGACGCGTTTCAACGCGTCGGGGATAAACGCTTTTTTCAACAAGACCCAGTCCCCCGTGTCGCGGATGCCGACGAAGGACAGCTCGAATTTGTCTTCCGAGAGGGCGCGCGAGATATTGCGGGCCGAGACGACCGAGACTTCGTGTTCCGCGGACCGACCGCCGAAAAAGAGAACCAACTTCGTTTTGCTCATGCCATCTCCAGCAGTTCTTGGGTCAGTCCCTGAATCCCGTCGTACACTTGATGCGGTTTGGAGTCGCCGTGCATGTACGCGGGGGTCGTGATGATCTTGTGGACGCGATCGGTGATGTAATCGTCGACCGGGCAGGTCTCGACGTTGGCGCCCGTTTTACGGGCTTCCGCCGTGGCTTCGTTGTCGGCACCGAGGGTGATCGTGATGCCCTTCGGTCCCAAAACGCGCGCCAAAAGGACCGGCGCGATGCAGACGGCGGCGATCGGCAGTTCCTTTTTGTAGAACTCTTCAATCACGCGGCGGACGTCGACGTTCACCACGCACTGCGCGCCCTTTTCGTGCCAAGAGGAAAGGTTGCGGGCCGCGCCCGCACCGCCGGGGAAAACCAGCGCGTCGAATCCGTCCGCGTTCAGTTCCTTGAGCGGTTTGATTTTCGAGCGCGCGATGCGTGCGCCCTCGATCATCATGTTGCGTTCACCGCTATTTTCGTTGGTGAGGAAGTTGAGGGACTGAAAATTTTGATCGGGGGCGAAGAAGTGCAGTTCCGCGCCTTTGCGCGAAAGACCGACGATCAAGGCGACGGTCTCGGTGATTTCACTGCCATCTTTGTTTCCGCAACCCGACAGGACGAGGGCGATGCGCTTGGTGCTCATCGCCTCATTGTCCGATCAGTCGCTACCGAATGTAAAGTCTTTGATTTCGTCGCACTGGGTGACCTTCACGCGTTGTCCTTCATAGGGAACTTGCGTCGTGCCGCAGGACTTCAAAACGCCGGCGGGACTGGGGAACATGGTGCTGCCGAAGTAGGGGATGTCGGGACTGAAAATCCAAAGGACCGAGAAGCGCTGGCCTTCGTTGCCGGTCCACTGCACTTGATCGAAAGTCATGACGAAAGCTTTGAGGGCGCCACGGCATTTTTCGCTGCTGAGACCGCCGCAGTTCGCGCGTTGTTTGACGAAATCCGGCACGGGAACATAAGTCTTTTCCAGCTTCAGATTGTGGAAAGTGACTTTCTCGGTTGATGCGGGACGGTACGCGAAGGGCGTCAGCGTCGACATCTGCACGATGGGCGCCGTGCGGGTTTCGGTCGGGCGGAATTGCAATTGCGAGAGTTTCAGCGAAGACGTATTCGACGAGCGCTTGGTCAGTCGGACTTCGCTTTGGTTTTGCGAGATCTTTTCTTGGTCGCCGACGTATTCGCGGGTTTCCTTCACGAACGAAAAGATGTGATCGTTCGCATCTTCGGTTTTGTTCGTGACGGTATAAGCCCAGCGCTTATCGAGCTGATAAACTTGATCTTGCAGGACCGTACTGCGAATGAAGTAGGCGTACTCGTCCTTTTTGATCGTGTACGGATCCGGTCCTTCGATTTCCGAGAGCTTGCTCGAAAACTCGGCCGACGTCACCTCGGGACCGAAGTCCGCTTTCAGTTCGGGTTCTTTCATGCAGCCCGCCGCCGCGAGGGCGACGAGTGGAAGCCAAAGACGCAAATTTTTGATCATATGGAGTCCCAGCCCCAGAGCCAAAAGCGCAGGGGCAGAATTTCGCGGATGCGAGGGTTGAAATCAAGAATGGGGGTGAGCGCTTCGTCGTGAGGTCCGAACAGAAGGCGGATAAAATCCGCGTCGTTCAGCTGGTCGACCTCGGCCGGTAGGCCTCCGTAGGCGCCGAGCGCACGTTGTACTTTCGCCATCAGGGAGGGGCGATTCAAAGCTTTGATCATGCCGAGGTGCCCGTCGACACGTAGAACGTCCCGGGCCTCGAAAGCCTGGGCCAGGCTTTGCGAGTGGCGGGGAGCGATCACGGTGAAGGGGCGATTTTTGGTCATGAGGATGAAGTTGAAGAGCTGCAACAGCGACGAAACCGAGCCGGCCCACTCGTGAACGTAGTCGCGCAAGTCCGCGCCCTTGCCTTCGACCGCGAAGGCTTCCAGTCGGCCGTCCAGGGACCATGCGGTGTACAGGGTCGAATTCGGGATTTGCAGGAAGCGGCGGACCTCTTCCAACGAACGGTGGGTCATGACCGTATGCTTTTGCATCAGCCGGTAAATGGCCTCGGGATCGACCTGGGTGGTCGTGCGGAACGCGAGCTTCGCGCCGGTCACTTCCAGTTGATTTTCAATGAAGAAGGTCTGTTCGAAGCCCGCGAGTTCGAAGCCGATACGGCGGTAGAAGTCGTGAATCTCGGTCCATAAGACGGCGATGTCGCAGTTCTGGCGAACGGCTTCATCCAGGCACGAGTTCATGATCTTCGTCGAAAGGCCCTGGCCGCGTGCGGATTCGTCGGTAACGACGCTGCCGATCGCGCCGACCTTCAGCACCACGTGAGGGGTTTTGACGATCAGGGGCTTCAGAACCGCATGCGAGAGAATACGTTCGTTCTCTGTAATAATTCGCATATTGTGAAGGTTGGTCGTCGACAGGGCCGTCGGATACTCTTGGGCGATGGACCATTGGCTATCGGGACGCAGCTGGCCGTTCAAAAAGTCCAGGACACGGTCAAATTCGTTTTCCGTCGGAGAACGGGGTCCTTCCATGGATCACCTCTTTCCCCAATTCTAACTTTCTTTGACTCCAGGCCAAAATTCATTATAGTCCCTCCGGACGTAGAACCAGTGCGATTTTGAGGTCAGGCGAGATGGCAGATCTGTCGTTGAAATGGAAACAAAACATGCACGGCAAGATGTTCGTGGATCAGTCTTGCATCGCGTGCGACGCCTGCGTTCTGGCAGCCCCCGATAATTTCAAGATGGACGAGGACGAAGGCCATGCTTTTGTCTCGAAACAGCCCGCTTCGGCCGAAGAAGAAGCCGCTTGTAAAGAGGCCATGGACGGATGTCCAGTCGAAGCCATCGGTGACTTCGGTGAGCAAGAAGAAGCCTAAAATTCTGTCCGCTGCGGTCAAACCCAAGACGGCCGCGAAAAAGCCGACCAAGGCCCGGAAACTTCCACCCCCGAAAAGTCGCAAAGCCTTGCCCATTCGGGAAACCCTGGAGCGCCTTCGCGAGGCCTATCCCGACGCTCATTGTGAGCTTGATCATCGCAACGCTTTCGAACTTTTGGCCGCGACGATTCTTTCCGCCCAGTGCACGGACGTGCGCGTGAATATGGTGACGCCCGAGCTCTTCCGTCGGTTCCCCACGCCGCTCGCGATGTCCGAGGCGCCGCTTGAGGAGCTCGAAGAGCTCGTGCGCACGACGGGGTTCTTCAAGAATAAAGCGAAAAGTCTGAAAGGGATGGCGACCGCGATCGTCACCCGACACGCCGGTGAAGTTCCCCGGACGCTGGAAGAGCTGGTCGAATTGAGCGGGGTGGGGCGCAAGACCGCGAACGTGGTCCTCGGGAACGCGTTCGGCATCGCCTCGGGGGTGGTGGTGGATACCCACGTCTCGCGGATTTCACAACGCTTTGGCTGGGTGAAAGGCGGCAGCGCTGAGGCCATTGAACGCGAACTGAACGAAATGATCCCGCGCGCGGATTGGATCATGACGCCTCACCTGTTGATCTTCCATGGCCGTCGCGTTTGCAAAGCCCCCACACCGCGATGTGAGGAATGCTTCTTGTTTGACGCTTGTCCGCGCCGAGAGGTTAAATAGGCCATGTTTGTCGCCTTCTTCGAGAGCGTGAAGTACGTTGGCCACCTGATCCCGATCGCGTTCTTGCGCGTTTTTCTGGGTTACTACTACCTTGATCTGGCGATGACCAAATTCCGCGGTCCCTTCTTGGTGCAGCCGCGCTTTGCGGGCGAAATCGCCGAAATCCTGCCGACGTTGCAAGCGCCCATCTGGTACAAAAATGCGATCGAGACTTTTTTGATCCCGCACTGGCAAACCATCGCGTTCTTGCTTGTGGGATTGCAGTTCGCGATCGCGTTCTCGTATCTGCTGGGTTACGTCGTGCGCCCGATGGCGCTGATCGCCGCGTTCTTGGCGCTGAACCAACTGGCGCTCACCGCGGCGGGAACGGAAGAGCTGCCGCGGATGCTGCTGGCGATTCACCTGACGCTCGCGTGGGTGGGGGCGGGACGCTGTTTGGGGCTGGACTACTATTTCTTCAAACGCCGTCGCGGGCTGTGGTGGTAAAGTCATGAGACACGTCATCGGATTTCTCGCGATCGTTTTTGCCGGTCTTATCGGCGCGCAGTTTCTGAAAAACAGCCGCGACACGAGTCGTGATGCGCGGCCCGTGGTGCGCGTCTTCGGTCCGAGCTCTTTCGTATCGCAATGGGGACCCGGGCCTTGGCTCAAAACGCAATTCGAGAAAACCTGTGACTGTCGCGTTGAATTCGTCGACGGTGCCGACTCGACGATCCTTTTTCAGCGCGTGAAATCCGAAGCGCGCAGCGGAACGGATGTCGTTGTCGGTATCGACCAGTACGATCTGGAGACCGCGAGCAGTTCGTTTGAGTGGCGCGATCTTTCCAAAACGGGTTTCGTTTTCGATCCCGCCGTGCAAAACGCGCTGGGACACTCGAAGTTCATTCCGTACGACTGGGCGCCGCTGGCGTTCGTGTTGCGTCGGAGCGATCACCCGCAGCTGCCGACGAAGTTGGACGATTTGCTGGCGCCGACTTGGGCGGGCCAGATCTCGATGGAAGATCCGCGGACGAGCTCGCCCGGTTTGCAGTTCCTGCTTTGGTTGATCCACGTGAAAGGCGAAGAGCCCGCGTTCGAGTACCTGAAGAAATTCAACAAGAACGTGAAAAGCTACGCCGCCAGCTGGTCGATGGCCTACGGTCTGTTCACAAAACGTCAGGTGAAAGCCGCTTTCAGCTACGTGACTTCGCCGATCTTTCACGTGGTCGAAGAAAAAGACACCGACGTCGTGGCGGTGGAGTTTCAAGAAGGTCACTTCGTTCAATACGAATATGTCGGCGTCCCCACGCAGTGCCGTCAGTGCGAGCTGGCCGAAAAATTCGTCGCGCTTCTGCTTTCACCCGAAGGACAGAAGATCGTGATGGAAAAGAACTATATGTTCCCCGTCATTCAGGGAGTCAAAGAAGGTACGCCCTTCGTGAACGTGCCGCCGTTACGCACGGTCGAGCCGGTCAATCTGCCGAGCCTCGCCGATCGCGAACGGATCTTGAAGAAGTGGTCCGCCCTGCGCCGGATGGAGTGATCCAACGTGCGCGCGCTCGTCGTTCTTTTCTGCCTTTCCCCTTACGTTTACCTGCTGACGCAAATCGCGAGTTTCAAAAAGATCGATCTTGCGGAATTTTCCTGGGCGCTCGGAAATTCCCTGAAGCAAGCCTCGCTGAGCGCGCTCTTGGCGACCCTTTTCGGTCTGTGGATCGCCTTGGGTTTGAACCGACTGGAGCTTCATCGCCGGGCGTTCGCGCAAGCGTTGAAGGCCGCGCTTCTTTTACCGAGTATTTTGCCGCCATTTTTCATCATCCTGACTTTTCTGAGTTGGGTGCAGCCGTTCCCGTTCGGGGTGACCGGTATGGTGGTCGTGCATTTTCCGATGATGGCGGGTTTCGCGGCCATTTTACTGCAAGGACAGCTCAACGATAAATTGGGTGAGCTGTCGAATGTCGCGCAGGTGTTGGGATCGGGGCGTCTTCTTTTCTGGCGACGGAGCTTCGCGCTCGTCCGTCGTGAAGTCTTTTCGGTCGCGGGTTTTCTGTTCGTATGGGCCTTCACGAGTTTTTCGGTGCCGCTGGTTTTGGGGGGCAGTCGGGGGACGACGCTCGAGATTCTGATCTATGAAAAGATCCGGATCTCGGGGGACTGGGGGACGGCGCTGACATTGTCGCTGGTGCAGTCGGTGTTGGTGGCGACGATGCTGCTTTCGCTACCGACGACCAAAGCGCATCAAGGCCGCGGCGACGTGAAGCCTTCGGGCCTCTTGCGGTCGCGGGTGGGTTTAGGGGTCGGCGTTTTGTTCGCGGTGTTGTTCGTCGTGCCTTGGGTCCTCTTGAGTTGGTCGGGCTGGTCTTATCTTTTCGGCTCGGCCGAAGTGGTCACCCAAGTGGCGAACGCGGCCTGGATGTCGCTACGTCTAGGAACGCTGGCGGGCGTGTTCACACTTTTGTTTTTGAGTTTGTGCGTTTTCGGCTTCGGGCGTCCCTGGTTTTTTCGATTCTTGCGCGGCTACTTCGCGCCAAGCGCTTCGCTTCTGGGGCTTTGCGGATTGGGATTGATGAGCGCGGTCGTCGATCTGGATCCGGGATACTTCCTGCTTCGCGGGGGACGCGAGTTTTCGAATATCGTCTATGCTTTGACGCTCGTTTTGATGTTCGCCCCTTCGCTTTTCCGGATCGGTGTCGACTCGCGGCTGACGGATTTGGAAGAGCAAGTGCAGTCCGCGCGGATTTTAGGTGCTGGGAATTGGCAGATTTTCGTTGAGATCGTGCTCCCGCAGGTGTGGTCGCGTTTGTGCCTGCTTTCGGCGCTGGCCGCTTTTTGGACGGCCGGGGATTTTGCGCTCGCGAAGTTTTTCTTCGAATCGGGCGAAACCTTGCCGTTGATGATCGAGAATCTACTCGGCAGCTACCGCATCGATCCCGCGCTGTCCTTGGGGCACGCGGTATTCGTGATCGGCGGACTTTTGTTCTTCGCGTTCTGGAGGTTGGGCCATGTCTTTGATCCGCGATCTAAAACTTAAAATCGACGACTTCCAGATCGACATTCCCGAATGGGAAATCGCCGATCAAGGTATCACCGCGCTCACGGGACCTTCGGGTGCGGGGAAGACCAGCATCGTGAAAGTGCTTTTGGGGTTGACCCCATGCCCCGGCTTTTCTTGGAAGATGGGGGATGTCGATGTCGCCCAGCTTCCCGTGGAAAAGCGTCAGTTGGGCGTGGTTTTTCAGAATTACCTGCTGTTCCCGCACCTGACCGGTCGGCAGAATTTGACCTTCGCGGCCGAGGCGCGCGCGGTGCCCGCCGCGCAGGTCGAAGAAAAGCTCGCCGCTTGGTCGAAAATCTTGGGGCTTGAGTCCTGTCTGGACCGTCGGGCCGAGGTTCTTTCGGGCGGCGAAAAACAGCGGGTCTCGCTGGCGCGCGCGCTGATCGGGCGTCCCCGGTTTTTGATTTTGGATGAGCCCTTTTCGGCCATTGATGCGGATCTACGTTCAGAGAGCCGCCATTGGGTGAAGAATTTAATCGCGCTCGAGGGGCTGCCGACGCTGCTGATCTCGCATGACCGCGTGGACGTCGAAACGCTTGCCACGAGCGAGTTCCACTTGCGCGCGGGACGTATCTCGCGTGTGGGTGTCTGATTTTTCGACACAGCGACAAACTCCGTCATCGAAGTTTTTCAAAGATCGTTGGCACCGCACTCCTGCGGTGACGATTTACGTGCGCATGATTCCCGATTTTCCAACGGCCCGGAAGAGTTCCGCCGGGGTGGTTCCATTCTGGTAAAGTGCGGATCTCGGTGGAAGGAGTTTCGGATGTCGTCGGTCTCTCGCAAATCGAAGCTGATTTTGCGCTCCAACCTGGTGCTGTCAGTGCTGGTGATGGCGGGCTGTATGAAGCCTTTGACGAACGGTCAGACGGTGATCGATCCGTCCCATGACGGTTCGCCGGATCCGACCGAGGTTTATAATCCCGACGTTCTGAAACCCGACTTCCGCGAAAATATGTCTCCGAAATTGGAGCTCGATTCCAGTGAGATGCTGCCGGGCCGTCGCAATCAACCGACGACACCCGCGAAAGTGAAAGTCTTAGGTGATCAACCCGACGAGATGATGGAAGACGCCCCTTTGCCGGGCGAGACGACACGCGTGGGTTCGGTCACGACTCCGGCCGACGGTGGAACGACGTCGACCACGCCGAAAGTAGACGGAACGACGACGGTGACGCCGGCGGAAACCGCGCCGGACGTGCGTCGTCGCTTCAATCCGATTCCGAAACCCCGTGAAACCGAAGCCCGCCCCGGCGTCACCGCCGCGACGGGAGCCACCTCTCCGGGAGTTGTCGCGGCTACGGGCGCGCGGAAAGTCACGGCACCGACAGGAGTGCAGAAGGTCACCGCACCCACGGGCGTGCAGAAGGTCACTGCACCCACGGGCGCGCAAAAGGTCACTGCACCCACGGGTGCGCAGAAAGTGACTGCGCCCACCGGTGTACCGAAGGTCACCGCACCGACCGGTGCGCAGAAGGTGACCGCGCCCACCGGCGTCACCGCCTCGACCTCGACCGATGTTTCCGGCCGTCGCCGCTTCCGTCCGATCCCGCGTCCCACAGACACGGCCGTGACCGCACCGACGGGAAAACAAACCGCCGTGGCGCCCACGGGCAAGCAGACCGTTACGGCGCCGTCGGGAAAAGTCGAAATGAAGCCCATCCCGAAGCCGAAACCCGTCGTGACGACGCCGACCGAGCGCGAAGCTAAGCCCGTGACGACCACGCCGCAAGAGACGCGCACGACTCCGGCGACGGATGGCTACTCGGTACGTGTGGCGGATAACCGTGATATCAACGAAACCGGCACGATCACGCCGACCGTCTATTTCGTGGCCGTGATCGACGAAGACAAAGAGTCTTGCGATGACAAAGTCGGGATGTATCTGACGAGCGGCACCGTTTCGATGCGCGTTTGTCGCCGGACGGCTTCATTCTGCTCGGAGCAGGGATCTTGTTTGATCAAAAAAGGCGGCAAGTGGCAGACGTTCAACGTCGTCCGTCGCGTGAACGGGATCGACCGCTACGTGCTGATCAACGATGGCTGCTCGTATGGCTACGGTGTGCGCAATATCTGTTTGGATCCTTACTACTCGTTGGCGGCGGATTTGTCCGTTTACGATCCGGGTGACGTGATTTTCATTCCGAAGTTGCGCGGACTGAAGCTGCCGAACGGCGCGCGGCATGACGGTTACTTCATCGTGCGTGATAAAGGACGTGGCGTGAAGGGCCGCGGTCGCTTCGACTTCTTCTCGGGGTCCAAGAACTGGGGCGACGGCTCGAATCCTTTCGTGAAGATGCGTTTGAACGACAAGGATACGGACATGACCTATCACAAAGTCGCCGGCGATTTAGCGGCGCGGGTAAAGGCGAAGCGCGGTTATCCGAAGCTTCCGGCCCGTGGGACCGTGCACTCGGCGTTGAACGAGGCGAACACGAAAGGTGTTCCCACGTCGCACTTGGCTCAGCCGGGGGCCGAGGTTCAAGCGGGTCATGGTTTCGAGGAAACGCCAAGTTATCAGTAAAAACAGGGACTTATGAATACAGACTAAAGTCATAACGCAGTGCGTCCGAAGAGAGGGACGACTGTTGATGAGTTCCTAAAAAGAGTCTGTGGGCACAGGGTTCAAAAGCGCGGCGTCTCGGGCTGGGACACGCGGGGATGAATCCGAGGAGGAGTTGCCCCGTGAGCCTTCGAATCAATACCAACATGGCCGCCATCACCGCGCAGCGGGCGATGGCCCAAACCCAGCGTAAGCTCGGCACCGCGATGGAGCAGCTTTCGACGGGCAATCGGGTGGGCGATCCCAGTACGGGCGCCGCCGACTTCGCGATCTCCGAACATCTGCGCGCGCAAATCCGCGGTCAAAAGGCCGCGCGGATCAATGCGGAAAACGCGACTTCCTTCATGCAAGTCGCCGAGGGTGGGCTCAGTGAACAAACCAATGTTCTGATTCGAATGCGCGAACTGGCTGTGCAGTCCGCGAGTGACACATTTTCGAATACGGAGCGCGGGATGCTGGATCTTGAGTTCCAGCAGCTGGCGCAAGAATTCGATCGCATCGCGCGGACGACCAAATTCGGTTCGACGGATCTTTTGGCGGGCGGCTCGAAGGATTTCGAATTCCAGATCGGTCCGGGCGGTAGCGGCGCGGACGTGATCAAATTCACCTCGGACGCGAATACGACCGCGGGGCATCTCGATGTGGACGGGCAGTCGGTCGCCGACAAGTCGGATGCGCGCGATTCCATCGAAGTTCTCGACGAGGCTTTGACGACCGTCGCATCGGCACGCGCGAACTTCGGCGCGGCGATGTCGCGTCTGGATCATGTGACGAACAACTCGGATATCATGACCGAGAATCTCGAGGCCGCTCGTTCGCGTATCGCCGATACCGACGTGGCCGAGGCGTCGAGCGAGATGTTCAAACAGCAAGCGCTCACGCAGTACCAACTCGCCGTGATGTCGCAGGCGAATCAGTTTCCGGGCTCTGTGCTTCGATTGATCGCGTAAGGGCGAAATCTCTCAATGAAAGCGCGCAAAACTCCTGGTGAAGCCCACCAGGAGTTTTGTTTTTGGGCCTCGACCTGGACCTTGGTGGGTCTAGAACTCGACCAAAGCCCCCCCTAAAACACCCCTTCCTGGACCTTCGTCGAAATATTTTTTCTTTTCTCTTTCCCATGAAATCACGCGGACAAGATGCGCTGCGTCACGATCTGGACTGGACCTAAGTCCTCAAGGTTCCTGGACCTTCGCCGAGAAGTAGCATGTCACGTTGGAGAAAAGTTCGAAGCGCAGACTCTGGGAACTCATCAACAGTCAAACTGATGAATCCCCCCGGAAGAAGTGATGCGAATGAGGAAGTGCAAGTCATGGCCGTCACCATGGTTTGGATGGACTCCTCTGACATAACGCAAACCAACTGTCTGTGGAGAGTCCGATGGGGAATCGGGGTCTCAGAGGGGAGAATCTATGGGCTTAAGAATTCAAACTAACTTGCCGTCGATTTCGGCGCAGCGAGTTCTCGGAGTGCAGCAACAACGTATGCAGCACGCGACTCAAGCACTGGCGTCAGGTAGCCGGATCGTCAGCGCGGCGGATGATGCCGCTGGTCTCGCGATTTCGGAAAACTTGCGCGGTCAAATCCGCGGTATCTCGCAAGCGCGTAACAACGCGTTCAATGCGGGCTCGGCGATCCAGATCTCTGAAGGGGGCCTGAACGAGGTCAACAACGTGTTGATTCGTTTGCGGGAACTCGGGATCCAGGCCGCATCCGACACGGTCGGAGAGAAAGAGCGGACATTCCTTAATGAAGAAGCAAAACAGCTGATCCTTGAAGCGGATCGTATCGCGAACACAACACAGTTCGGCGATCAGAAACTGCTCGATGGTTCAGGTGGTGAAATGACTTTCCACGTCGGCCCCTTCGCCGGTGAGGAAAACACGGTCTCGTATTCGCTCGCGGCGAACGCCCGTGCCGGTGAACTCGGCATCGAAGGTCTCGAAATGACGGATAAGGAATCCGCTCGCGAGGTCCTGAGTGTTGTCGATGAAGCCTTGGTGAAAGTTTCGACGATGCGAGCGAACTTCGGTGCGGTTCAAAGCCGACTGAACGCTACGGTTTCGAACTTGGATATCCAGCATGAAAACTTGTCGGCCGCCAACTCGCGCCTGCGTGACGTCGATGTCGCGAAGGAATCCGCGGAAATGGCTTCGGCACAGGTTCTTCAATCGGCTGCGGTGTCGGTCTTGGCTCAAGCCAACACCTTCCCCGGCATGGCGCTGAAGCTCTTGGGTTGATCCGTCCGGCACCCGCCGGTCTGAGCTCCCGAGCTTCGGCTCTTTAGACCTTCTACTATATAAGTACAAAAGTTCGTCCACGGTGTGCGAGTCACATCGGGTACCGTGGGCGAATGAATAAAGACAGGGGGGATGTCTGCTTGACGGCGCCTTTCTCTCTGGACGCGGAACCACCAGGTGAAAACTTGGAGCCCGCCAACGGTTAAATTTGCGACCGCCGCTCGATGATCGAAAGATCGGGTGAGTGAACGGTCATCGAGTTGATGAGTGATTGAAGATGGGTTCGCGAAAGCTCATGGCGTAGCCATGCGCGATCGGGAAGCCGGATGGTAAAGGACGAGGCTCACGCGGTTTTCCCTCTGGGGATCGGGTGGACGAGTCCGCGAAAAAAAAGAAAAGCTCTCGAAGAGCGGACTTTGACCTTTACATTGAAGATCACGAACCAACTTGTGGATTGGTTTGCTAAGTTACCCAGCTTTTTGGGTCGTCGCCCACAGACCGATGACTCTAAGCCCACCCTCGGAAGAGAAGTCTTCCGGGGGTTTTTTCATTCCGTCCACTTCACCGGAGTTCGGGTGCCACTTAGCCAATCGCTTCTTAATATCGCATAACTGACCGTGTCTTTAAGGGCGCCATCTTGGGCTGGCCATGATTGTCGGTAGTGGCCTTCCTTAACGTAACCGCAAAATTCAAATACTTTTCTCATCGCGACGTTGTCCACACGAGTGGTGCCCTCAATACGTTGAAGAGAAGGCCATCCATTGAACAAGTAATTGGTGAGCCATTTGACGGCGCTTCTGCCAATTCCCAATCCCTGGAAGTTACTGGAAATGCGGATGTCAAATACGGGCGCTCCATCCTCGATGTCGTCCATTTCAAATAGACGAACGATACCGATTCTTTTTTCGTCTGCGCCAACGATCCAAAACGTATGGTTGTTTTCCCCCGAGTAATTTCCTTCCCGTACGGACTGAAGAATTTGTTCTTCGGAAACGCTCGAGTGGACATGAAACGGCCACTGCTGACTCGTAAGAAATTGCGCTAACGCGACACCATCAGAAGAAGGTTGGAAGGCTACGAAAGAAATATTCATTGCGAAGATGTCATCACGCGGACCTCATTCTGTCCAAGATGGATGTAAACAGATCTGCGCCACCATTCTGATCCTTCCGCCTAAGGTCCGGCGCTGGACCGACTAGTCTAATATCTTAGGACCTATGTCTCCGGACCCAAGTCGCCCGACTAGGCCGACCAAAGCAGCGCGACTCGACGACACCTACGGCCTGATTTCAAAACTTTAGTCCAGGAAAACCCGCGACGATGGTCCAGACCTTCCTCCGTCGAAAGTCCAGTTGTGGCGAAAAGGCATCCGTCTTTGGTCCAGTTCTCGAACGCTCGACTAAAGGCTCCCCGGACCTCGCCGAAGAGCTTGGTGTGAGCAGTTGAATGGTTCAGCGGCTCGAAAAAAAACCCGGCCGGAGCGCCACGGTTGCATCGGGGAAGAGTAGGTTCCGACCCACGCAGCCGAGTCACAGGATGGACATCTAATTGGAGGTCCCAGATGGGAATGAGAATTTCGACAAACGTGTCTTCGATCAATGCGCAGCGTACACTCACGGCGTCGCAGCGTGAAATCAACAAGAGCATGGCTCAGCTGTCCTCGGGCAGCCGTATCACTAAGGCAGCGGACGATGCTGCGGGTCTCGGGATTTCGGAAATGTTGAAATCGCAGATTCGCTCTTATTCTCAGGCATCGCGCAACGCGAACGACGCCATCTCGATGGTGCAAGTCGCGGAAGGTGGACTTGGTGAAATCTCGAATATCCTGACCCGTATGCGCGAACTGGGCATCCAGGCCGCATCGGACACTGTCGGCGACAAAGAACGTTCTTACTTGAACCTCGAAGTCAGCCAATTGAAAGAAGAAGTCCAACGTATCGCGAAGACGACCAAGTTCGGCAGCACGAACCTGCTCGATGGCACCGGATCGAAATTCGATATCCAAGTCGGTATCAACAACGACAGCTTCGAAGATCGCATTTCGTTCGATTCGTCGGTCCTGAACGCGACGAGCGCGGAACTGGGCATCGACGACGTGGACTACTCCAATAAAGAGGGCGCACAAGACTTCCTGATGGTGGTCGATGAAGCTCAATCGCGGGTTGCGGCTTACCGCGCTAATGTGGGTGCTCTGCAAAACCGCTTCTCTTCGACGATCGAAAACTTGGGCGCGCAACACGAAAACCTCTCGGCCGCGAACTCGCGTATCCGTGATGCCGACATCGCGACCAGCACGTCGGAAATGGCCCGCAACCAGGTTCTGCTGAACGCTTCGACTTCGGTCCTCGCGTCGGCGAACCAACAGCCCCAGCTCGCGCTGAAGCTGATCGGTTGATCCTTATCGTCTAAATTCAGGAAGAGGCCTCCTGCTCTTCCGGTACTAACCTACCCGGGCGTCTCGTCGGAAGACCCGAGCCGTCCGGGGTACTTAGGTCCGGAAATTAAAGGCCCTGGCTGAATTGACCGATAAAGAGACATGGACATCCGTCACGCGATCGGATCACTGCTACCCACGAACCTTCGGAAGAAAGATCCGGTGGAGCGTAACATCAAGTCGGATTCGGCAACGGATCGCGATGGGAACGGGCAAATGCCCGGACAGGACAAGAACCAAGGCGAGCAAAAACCGCCGATGTCCGAGGAGCAGTTGAAAAAAGCGATGGATCATCTGAAGGGCCTGCCCGTCGTGAAAGACCACAACCTTTTGGTGGAGCTGCTCACGAATGAAGGCGGAAAGAGATTCGTGCTTCTGAAGGAACCGAACGGCAAGTTGATTCGCCGAATTCCCGAGGAAGAGCTGTGGACTCTGCAAGTCGTCAAAGAAACCGAGAAGGGCCAACTTCTTCGGAAGACCGCTTAATGAAAGACGTTTCAGAATGAGACGTTTGCGGCATTTGTTTCCGAATGAGTCGATCGTCCCGCATAATGTGTCCAGGGGTAGCAACTTGGGGGCAGACATGGGAAGCGTTCGTTTTCTCGCGCTCGCGATCTTGATCTTGAGTTTTCAAAACGCCAATGCCAACAACGCCAATTGTTCCGACCTTTCGCCGGAAGCGAAGCAGAATATGCAGAGCTGGCTGAATAAGTGCGGATCGAAGCTCGCCAACAACGGTGCGGGCAAAGTCGCGATCGTGGACATGGGCGGAAGCGAGCCCAAACTTTTCCTTTTGGACAAACAGACTTTGAGTTGTTCGCTGGCCGTTCCGGTCGAGATCGGTAAAAACAGCGTCGGACGTCCCCCGAAGGCCGGTAATGAAGCTGAAAGCAACATGACTCCGGCGGGATTTCACATCACTCGTTTGCATCAGGGCGAACGTTACGGACCAAACAATTCTTTAGCGATGGACGGCACGGGCAGCGAGAACAACAACAGCCTCAGCCGCGCTATTTTGCTGCACGCCAAACAACCCGGGGTCAATACGATCGGTTGCATCGGCGTTCCCCCCGAGCATTTGAATACGGTGATGAACGAGCTCGGTACGGGCTCGGTGATTTATAATCACTTCCCAAATGAAAAGGGCGGCGATAGCCAAAACAACTGCGACGGTAAAGGCGCCGGAGCGCCGACGAACCGCAATTACCACGGCGGTCCCGGTCAATCGCAAGAGGGTTCGAGAACCCGAGGTCGGAACTAATGGATCTTTTTAAAACGACGCTCTCGGCGGCGATGATTTTTGTATCCCTCTCTGCTTTCGCGAACGATCTGCCGGTGCCGCCGCCGACGGCGCACGCCAAACCGGCGAAGCTCACGCCGGAGCAATATGCCGAGCTGATGGCGCTGAAGATCAATGCGGGCGCCAATGTTAAAGTGAAGTCCTATGATGCGAAGTCGAAAACCTTCGACATCATGATCAAAAATGAACCCGCCGTCGGCCCCAATACGACGTCGTTCGAGAACCTTCGGCGCGCCATGGGTGAGCCCACGGCCGCTCGCCGCATGGGAAATCCTGGGGACTGGGTTGGACGGGAAATGACGCTGGTCCAGGACCTGATTTTGCTGCCGGATGCGCCCGCGGTTCCGGATAAGCCCGTGGCGAAACCCGCCACCCGTCCGGGAAAAAGCCGCTAAGTCCTTGATAGTTCGAGCGAGAATCCTCATCCATCGTCCTGTCAAAACGCCGCGCCCGGAGCCTCAAGATTTTGGGGGTCCGAGGACAAACGATTGACTCACGAAATTCGAAAACGCCATGCGATGATTTTTGTATGGCGGCAATTCGTTTCTCGGGAATGGCCAGTGGTCTTCCCCCGAACATTGTAGAGCAGATCATGGATGCGGAGCGCATCCCGGTGAAGCAAATGGAGGCCAAGAAGGCGGACGAGGACAACAAGTTGACCCTCGTGACCGATCTGGAGACCAAGGTGAACGCCATCACCAAAAGCATCGGGGAAATGGTCGGCATCCGCGGATTCGCGAATCACAAGTTCGTTTCCTCGGACACGAACGTCATCGACGGCGCCGTCGACCCGGAAAAGGTCGTGACCGGCGATTGGCAGATCGAAGTCGTACAGCTCGCGCAGAAACCCGGGGCGATCAGCAACGGCTTTCCCGACAAAGACAAAACTCAGCTGGGCGTCGGTTACTTGCGCTTCGAAACCACGGAAGGACGCAAGGACGTTTACATCAGTCAGTCGAATAATACGCTCCAAGGCGTGGCGAACGCGATCAACTCCTCCAACGTGGGCCTGCGCGCGCAGGTCATGAACGACGCCAAGGATGCGGACAATCCCTTCCGTTTGATGGTGACGGGAATGGCGACGGGTAAAGGCAACGAAGTCGAGTTCCCGAAGATCTACATGCTGGATGGTGATCGTGACGTCTTCTTCGAAGAATCGCGTCCCGCGCAGAACGCGATCGTCAAAATGGACGGATTCCAGATGGAGATTCCCGAGAATAAACTCGAGGACGTCATCCCCGGCGTGAGTTTGGATTTGAAATCGACCGCGCCCGGCCGCGCGATCAATTTGTCCGTGAAAGAAGATCACGAAAAGATCACGGGCAAGATCAAGGAATTCGTCGATTCGTACAACGCGGCCCTGCAGTTCATTCAGGACCAGCACAAACTTCAGAAGGACAAACGAACCGGTAAAGAACGTTTGGGCCCTTTGGGCGGTGATAGCCTGGTGCGCTCGACCGAGTCGGCGCTTCGCCGCGTGATCATGGCGCCGCAGCTCGGAACCGGTAGCACGATCGGCCGTATCGCCGAGCTCGGGATCGAATTCGGCCGTAACGGAACGCTGTCCTACTCGGAAGAAAAATTTCAGAAGAAATTGAACGCGGATCCGCGGATGGTCGCGAACTTTTTGCGCGGCGACGGATTCGCGACGGGATTCATTCCGACTTTGAAGCGTGAGATTTCGAATCTGACGAATTCGGCTTTCGGACCTTTGGCCAATCGTAAGCGGGGTCTGACGGATAAGATCAATCAGATCGACCGTCGGATCGACATGAAGGAACGGCAGCTCGAAAAGAAGGAAGAACAGCTGCGCTCGAAATTCGCGGATTTGGAAAGCAAGATGTCCAATCTGCAAAGTCAGGGTGCGGCCGTGGGTGGAATCGCGGCGGCGGCGAAAGCCGGCGCGGGCGGGTAGTTGAACGGACATGAACTGGACTCGAGGACGCGTTGAAAAGTGCCGAATTGAGATTGAATAGTGTTGTTGTTTTTGAACGAAACTGAGGTCGGTAAGCGATGAGTAATCCGTATCAGAAGTACAAACAGACTCAGGTGACCAGCGCCAGCCGCGAGAAGCTGCTGCTCTTGATGTACGAAGGTGCGATCAAGTTCACCAAGAAGGCGATCACCGCGGCGGAAGAGAAGAACGTCGCCGAACGTTGCACCAACATCGGTCGCGCGTACGATATCGTCAGCGAGCTGAACAACACGCTCGATCACAAAGTCGGGGGGCCGATCGCGGCGAACCTCGAGCAATTGTATATGTTTATCACCGATCAGTTCACGAAAGCGAACATCAACGGCACGGTCGAGCCTTTACAGAACGCGCTGAAGATTCTGGAAACCCTGTACGAGGGGTGGGTCCAGGCGGTCGAGCAAGTGAAGAAACAGGAATCCGCGCAAGCGGGAACGGGCGCCAAGGGCTGATTCGTCAGCCCCCAACTCCGCCGACATGAAGTCCGCGGTTTATTGAATTGTTACTTAAGACCAAGGAGGGTCCTTTGCGAGTCATCCAGCTGCTTCAAGAGAAAAATCACTATCTCGAGAAGTTCTACACCCTGAACGAAACCGAACTCTTGAACTTCGCTCAGGCGAACTTCGACGGCCTGGAGACCTTCTACCAGACGCGTGAGCGTATCTTGGAGATGCTTGCTTACATCGATCGCGAACTCGAGAAGTGCGACCTGGGACCGCATATCCAGATTTCGATGGAAGACCGCGACCTGGTGCGCGAGTGTTTGGCGACCAAAGAGGGTTACGTTAGCCGCATCCTGGCCCAGGATCTGGAAATCCTTTCGTGCATCGAGAAGGCGAAGTCCGCCATCATCCGCGAGCTGCAAGAAGTTCGTCGCGCGCGCAAGGCCGTTTCGGGTTACCGCTCGGGTCCCGCGCCCAGCCGCCTGAACGAAGAAGCCTAGACCTCCGCTGCCAGACCATAGCCCGCAGGTCCTGCGGGCAAATTGACGGGCCGGATCTTTTCCGGCGTCAAATCGACGACCCAATCTGCGCGAAACTCCCGCCAAATCGTTCTGAAAGAAAATCCTGACTGGCACCGTGGTTGCTTTGTTTCTCCATCAAACAATTTGGGGGAAGCTCACTGTGCAGACGTCCAGTCTAGATTTCGTTATTGATCAAGAGCGTGCGCACAACGATGAACACGTTGGCGTTCGTTTTCCCATTGCGTCCGCCCCGGTCGAAGGCGCGGAGCGCCCGATGGTCCACGCGGAGCGTCCGGTCGCGCGCGCACAGAGCGCGGAAACTCGTCGCCAGGCGATCGCCGAATTCGAAAATGAATTTTCGGACGTGCCCGCACTCGTCGGCAACGCCGAAGTCTTAGCGCAGAATCAAGAGCGCGCGCTGGCGCTTGTGCTTTTGCGCCAAGCGATGAGCGAGGATAGCTTTCACGTTTCCTCTTTGCGCCGAATTTATAATCTGCTGCCCGGGGGCGAGTGGACCCTGGCCGAGCGGACCGCGATCGCCGAGACTTTGTCGACGACGACGAAGCTCGCCAGCGATACGCTGCGCTTGGCGAAACTCGAGTACGAGAAAGGCGACCTGGGACGCTCGCTCGAAATGTACTTCGAGGCGGCCGCGCAAATTCGTGAAGAGGACCAAACCGTTTTTGAAATCTACAAGGACATCGGGAACATTTACGTCCGCCAAGGCGACTTCGACGGCGCGGAAGAGTATTACCACAAGGCTTTCGCATTGAATCCCGACAGTGACGCCCTTCACGTCAATCTGGGGACGCTCGAAATCCAGCGTCAAGAATGGGGCGCCGCCCGTGACCGTTTCCGTTTCGCACTGGGACTCAACGAAAGAAACGACAAAGCCTGGGTCGGTCTGGCGTTGGCGCATTATCACTTGGGCGACACCGAGCTGGCTTTCGGTAACTTGGAAAAGGCGATCGACCTCGCTCCCGGCAATCGGACGGCGGTTCTGCTGCTCGCCGGCTGGGCCGAAAAGCACAATCGCACGGAAGAGGCGATCAACGCTTTGGAAAACTATCTGGGGGAAGTTTCTTTCGACGAGGACATGTCCCTGGCCCTGATCCAACTTTTCTGCCGCGAGAAGAATTACTTCTGCGCGAAATTTGAAATTGAACGCACGTTACTTTGGAACCCGACGCGTCCCGATCTTTTCGAACTGCTGAAGAAGATCGAAGACCTCGAGGGCGCGGAAGCCGAACCGGTTTTCAAAAAGTCGGGCTTGGCCGGGGAGATCTTCGGGTGAGTCGCATTCAGTTTCAAGGCGAACAAGTCCTGCGTGATGGACGGAGTTTACACTCGCCGCGCGATCCCGCGCGCGAGGCCGGCGTTTGGGTCGCCGGACGTCCCGCACGCGTTCAGGGCTTGGTTTTCGTTTTGGGACTGGGCGCCGGTCATCACGTGCGCGAGTGGGCTCGTCAACGACCCGATCTGACGATCGTGGCCATCGATTTCGATCAAGAGCTTTTCCATCACATGACGATGATCGACGACGTGGATGCGGCGGTCGATTTAACGGCCGGGATATATGGATTGTCGCTGGAGCACGCCATGATCGGTCGTGGTGAAGCGTTGATCGATCACGGGTATTCGGTCGTGCGGTTCCGTCCCGCGTGGGGGGGACGCGAAACCGAATTTCACGCTCTGGAAGATATTTTGCTGGATCGTTCGATTTTGCATTTGCGGAGTGATCTTGTGGCCGGCGGCGCGCAGGCATGGCCGCGGGGCCTGGATCTGAATATCAAAAGCCTGACGGCGGCGGGCGTGGAAATCGTCGATCTGGAAGACCGTAAACTGCTGATGGCGCTGCGGGAGCTCGTGGCATGAGAATCCTGGCTTTGTCCCTTCTTCGTTTAGGAGATCTGTTTCATCACGTGCACCTGTTGCGCGAGATCAAACGTCGCGCGGAAGCGACGACCCGTACGGGTTCGGTGGAACTGCACGTCCTTGCCTTTACGGATACGAAAGCCGCGGAAAAGCTTTTCCCGGAATTCCGCTTTCACTTCATCCCGCGTGCGGAGTTGCAGACCGAGCTGGTCGAGCGTCACCGGAGCTGGCGCCGCGCCCTGCAGCTTTTGAAAACGTCGATTCGCGATCTGAATGAATACGACTTCACGCAAACCTACAATCTGACGCACACTTCGTTTTCGGGGCGGATCATGGATTTGCTCGAGTGTCCCGAAAAGAAGGGGCTTCGCTTCGAGGACGGCCGCGCCGTTTTGGACGGACAAGGTCTGCGTTACGTGAACGAGATCTGGGCGTTCGAAAAGGAACCCCTGTTCAATTGGATCGACGCCACCGCGGCCTCGGTCGATACGCCGGAGCCGCCCATCATGGCTGCGGACGCGCGTGAGCGCGGTGAAGTTTGGCTGCAACCTTTGACCAGCGATTCGAAAAAGAATTGGTCCATTCCGAAGTGGCGTGAACTCGCGCGCCGCCTGCGCGCGCAGAATACGAAGTTCCGTTTCATCGCGGCGCCTGGCGAGGGGGCCTTGTTGGCCACGGCCTTGGGTGAAGACGTTTACGAAATGACTTTCCAAGCCCTGCGCGAAACGCGTGAACACTGCGCGCTGCTCGTCGCCGGCGATACGAGCGTCTTGCATTTCGCGGTGCTGGAGAAGATCCCGGTCATGGGGATTTATTTGGGCCCGGCGAATCCGTTCAAAACTCCACCCCGTCAAAAGGGCGCCGGCATTTGGTGGTCGCCCGTGGGCTGCTCGCCTTGCGGCCATCGTTCGACCTGTAGCCAGGCCACGCACGCGTGCGAAGAGGCCCTTGGCGCCGAGGAAGTCGAACTGGCCATTCTTGCGAAACTTAAGAAAATCGACATCGGATCACACCTGACCCAAGCCCATGCGCTTTATGGAGAAGTGCAGAGTTTCGGTCGGGTGCATTTCAGGAGGAATGATGCAGAAGCAAAACCCGGGCGCAGCCCTGGAAGCTTATCTGTTGCAGGCGCTCGCCCGGCTTGAGAAAGCCAGTGAAGCGATCAGAAAAACCCAAGGCTATACGCGTGAAACCGCGAAGGTCCGTATTTTAACTGAACTCGTACGTGAACAGGTGCCGCATGAAAATACTCGCGATACAACTCGCCAGACTCGGTGATATCTATCAAAGCTGGCCGGGCCTGCGTGCGCTGAAGCGAATGCTTCCGGACGCCGAGATTCACGTCTTGGCGCGTCCGCGTTTCATGGGCGCCTTCGAAGGTTTGGATGCCGTTTCGAAGGTGAAGGTCTTTCCGTCGCAAGACATTCTATCCGCTTACGGAGCGGGGGATGTCGCCGCCACGGCTGCCGAAGGACAGATTCTGACCCCGCGCGATCAGCTCGCGGTCGCGAAAATTGAAAACGTCGTGCGCGATCTGGAAGACGAAAGCTACGACTGGATCATCAACTTGTCCTTTTCGCCGTTGTCGGCGGATCTGACGTCGTTGCTCAGCGGACCGGACACGAAGGTGTCGGGTTACACGCGTTTTGACGACGGGTATCTCAATCTACCCGATGCGATGAGCGCGTATTTCTTCGCGCAGGTTGGTCATGACCGTGGCAATCGCTTTCATCTGTGCGAGATCTTCGGCACGCTTTGCGAAGTCGATTTGACGCCCGCGGATTGGCGCGCCCCGGTTCTGCCGGCGGTCCGCACGGAGCTGCCCGGTGAGTATATCGCCGTGCACGTCGGAGGATCCGAGTCGCACAAATCGATCTCGGTTTCGAAATGGATTTCGATTCTGCGGCACTTGCGCGGTTTGCAGCCGTTCAAGTTCGTTTTGATCGGCGGTCAAGAAGACGCCGACAAAGGCCTGCAGCTGCAATCTGTCGCGCCTGACGGCGAGGTGCTGAATCTGGCGGGGCAGCTGTCGCTGCTCGAGACCATGTCGGTGATCGCGAACGCGAAGTGTTTGATTGGTCCCGATAGCGCGCCCATCCACATGGCGTCGTTGACGGGAACGCCGACGCTGAATCTGAGTGTCGGTCAGGTCAATCACTACGAAACCGGTCCCCGCGCGGCGGGCTCGGTCGTGCTGAAAGCGGCTTCCGAGGATGAGCTGATGTCGAACGTGATCGGGGACCGCTTCATCGAAATGGTGCACGGTCTGCGGTATCCGTTGGGAACGATCGAAGTGAAGCCGGGAACGCCCAGCTACACGGGTTCGACCACGCGCGAGGCGAATTTCGTCTGGGACTTCATGCAGGCGATCTACATGGGAACCCAGTTCCCCGCCGTGGAAGAATTGATCTTCCTGGAAGGGATCAAGCAGCTGGCGGACGTGAATTCGTTCATGCTCGAGCAGCTGGAAGGCGTCCGCACGGTTGAGGATTTGCAAAACCGCAACGCGCTTTTGCAGCGTGGTGAGGAAGTGATCGAGACCATCGCGAAATTGGTGCCGGCATTGGCGCCCCTCGTGCGTTGGTACCAAACCGAGAAGGTTCGGGTCGGTCCGCAGCCCTTGGATCGCGTGCTGAGTCGAAATATCGAGATCCAGCGCCTGCTTCAAGGCGTGATCGAGATTTACAAACCGGGTGGGGCTCCGGCCACGCAGCCCGAAAAGGATGCCTTATGATTACGTTGAGATTTTCCCAAGAGCAACTGCACTCACAGTATCCGGGTTGTCAGACGTTATCTGAGCTGTTCCGCGCGGTCGAAAAGACCGCTGAACACGATGGGCGGGTGGTTTGTCAGTTCCGGATCAACGGCGTCAACTTCACCGAAGCCGATGAGAAGAAACTCGAACCTCTCAGCATGCGCGAGGTGAACCTCGTCGAAGTCTTGGTCGATACTCCAGAAAATCTGCTGAATTCCGTCATCGGGAACTGGATCGAGGAACTTCCGCGTATGGTCATCCAAAGCGACGGTATTTCGACGGCGCTGCGCGAGGACGGCTTCAACGTCCAGTATACGCCCATCGTGCGTTTGATCGACGCGTGCCAGTTTCTGACCGAAAGTTTGGTGTCGATCAAAAGCTTCCCGAACCTCAAGGGCGTTCTGGACGAAGACGATTGGGAGAAGAGCACCGCGCAGATGCAAAAAGCCATCAGCGAGACGCTCACCGCCTTCGAAAAGAAGGATTCCAACTGGGTGGCCGACGTGATTGAATATGACCTGGCGAACTGTCTGCAGCAATGGCAGGACGTTCTGAAGGGTCTGCATGGAAAGCTCAGCTCAGGCGGCCACTTTTCGGCCTCTGGTCCTGCGGTTCTCCCGTAAGGGAACCGCCGGGATCGTTCGTACATCGGCCACGAAGGCGGCTGAAGCGCGCACGTCATCCGGGCTCGGCTTCGATTGGGCCGAGCTCGTTACGCAGGACTCCGAAGTCATTTCTCAATACTTACGCGCGGGGCAAGTGGCGGTTTTGGTCGTCGACCAAGATCTGGACCCGCAATTGGCGCACCTGACGGAATGGGTCGGCGCATCCCCGGGTAGCATTCGCATTTTGATTTCCGAACATGCCGATCTGCATTTGATCCGCCAAGCGATCAACCGGGGACGCATCTACCGAATCGCGCAGTCGCACGACGAAGTGGATGAGCTCGTCGAGGCGGGCCTGCGCGAATTCCACCGCGAGATTCAGCGGGTGGAGCTGGTGCGCGAGTCCGCGCGCCAGAACCGTGAACTCGAAGAACTCACGCTGAGCCTGGAATCACGGGTCGAAGAACGGACGCAAAACATCCTCGTCTCGAAAGAGCAGGAAGAGGACAAACTCAATCGCATCCGGCGCCTGGTGAAATTCATCAAGCAGATGACCCAAATCAGCTCGATCGAAGAGCTGCTTTCGGTGATTCGCAATGATTTGCGCGGCTTTCACCACGTCGTTTCGCCGATCTTGATTTTCCCGGTGGGCGTCGACGAACACAACGTCGTCTATTTTTCCAAGACGCAGATTCAACTGCGCACCCTCGGCGCGGGTTTCCGCGCGGTGAAGTCGGGACAGCAAAGTTTGGGCGGCGAGGACGACACGCTGCCGGGCCTGCTGGCGAACGTGCTCGTTCGTCCCGTCGCGAAGCTTCTGCGGCTCGAGATCGAATTGCAGAACCGCCCGGCCCTTTTGGTCGTCGAGCACACGGGGAACGCGCGTGAGCTGAAGGCGCTCGAGAATCATTTGATCGAACGCCGCAAACCCTTCGGGATGAGCCTGGACCGTCTGCTCCTCGAGATGGAGAACAACTTCAGCTCGTACCGTTGGGAAAAAACCTTCGATAACTTGAAGAGTCCCATCTCGATCATCGATCGGCAGATGTCGGTGTTGCGCTCGAACCGGCAATTCAACGCCGGGGCGGGCGCGGTCGCGAACGGCCCCACGGAGCATCGCCGCGGCTCTTGCCACCGCATCTTCGCGGGGCGCGAGGCCTTGTGCGAGGGCTGTCCGGTGCCGCAAGTGATGGAAACGGGGTTGACCCAAACCGGAGTGGTGCAGGCGGGCGGTCAGGCCTTCGAAGTCCACTCGTATCCGATTCATTTGCAGCACGGTGGACCGATCACCAACATCGTGAACATCTACGTCGACATCACGCCCCAGCGCGAGCTGCAGCGGCGGCTCTTGCAAAACGAGAAGATGAGCGCGATCGGCTTACTTGCCGGCAATATCGCGCACGAGCTGAACAATCCCCTGACGGGGTTGCGGTCGCTCGCGCAGGTGCTCGCGCTGCAAGTCGAGCCGGAAGGGACGATGGCGCAGGATTTGAAAGAAATCGAAAAGGCCTCGGCGCGCTGTCAGACGATCATCCGCAATCTTTTGGATTTCACGACTCCGGGCGCCCAGCCGCTGCAGACGACCACCATGGATGCCATCGTCGAAAAGACTTTGCCGTTCTTGAAGTCGATGCTGCGCAATCACCGCTTGGACCTGCAGCTTCACGCCGAAAAAGCGAACATCGAGGTCGAACCCAACCTGATCCAGCAGGTCGTTTTCAATCTGATCAACAATGCTTGCCAGGCGATGAAGAAAAGCGGCACGTTGGGGCTTGAGACCCGCGTGCAGGACGGCGAGATCGTGTTGACCGTCAGCGATACGGGCGGGGGCATTCCGCCGGAAGTGCAATCGCGAATCTTCGAGCCCTTCTTCACGACGAAATCCGAAGGGCACGGGACGGGATTGGGACTGAGTCTTTCGAAAGAGATCGTGGAAAAATTCGGTGGCCGCATCGGCTTTGAAACCGAGCCGGGGACGGGGACGCGTTTCTTCGTCCGGCTTCCCGTGAAAGGACGAGCATGACCCGGGCGTTGATCATCGACGATGAACCCTTGGTGCGGCGTTCGCTTGAGCGCGTATTGCAGGTGTCGGGCTTCGAGGTTCAGCAGGCGGCCGATGGGCTGACCGGGCTGCAGATGTGGCTCGATCAGAAACCCGACGTGGTGCTGCTCGACGTGCTGATGCCGGGTCTGTCCGGACCCCAGGTGCTGGAAAAAGTCCCCAGCGAGGTGAAGGCCAACTGCAAAATCATGATGATGTCGGCGTTCACCGGCGAATTCTCCCAGACGAAGGCCCATGAACTGGGCGCGCACTTGTTCGTGGCGAAACCTTTCGATGATATCTTTGAGGTCGTGAAGAAGGTGAAGACCTTGTTAGGCCAGGAGAATTCATGAGTGCCGTCTACCCCATCGCCGCGTCCATACTGACTCCGGCGAGCCCGACGCCCGTACGGGGCGAAATCTTGAAGCTGACCAATCTCGGGTTTTTGGTTCAAGTGGCCACCCCCCAGAACTGGCAGACGGGGGACCGGATGCAGGTGCAGTTCGAGCTGCCCGGGGTGGCGCGCGATTACGACGAGCCCGTTAAAGTCATCAGGGCCTACCTGAAGTGGGTTCAAGGCCCCTCTGAGAAGCTGAAAGTGCAAATCTTTGAAATGCACTTTTTGAGTTTGGCCGCCTCGAAAAAGTTGGTTATTGATCAGTTCGTCGCCGCTCACAAATCCAGCGCCGACGAATCTGGATGAGAATCATTTCTGGTAAGTATCGGGGTCACGCCCTGGTTTCATTTTCCGCCTCGCATATCCGCCCGACCACCGATCGCGTGAAAGAGAGCCTTTTCAACATCTGGCAGAACCAGATGGAGGGCGCGCGCGTTTTGGATCTCTTTTCGGGAACGGGGAACTTGGGCCTGGAAGCGCTTTCGCGGGGCGCCGCCAGCGTGCAGTTCGTGGACGCGCATCCGAAGTCGATCCAGATCCTGCGGCAGAACGTCGAAAAGCTGAAGCTGACCGAAGACCACCGCATCATGACGGCGGACGTCTTTCATTTTTTGAAGCGTTACAAAGACGAGCCCTTCGATTTGATCTTCATCGACCCTCCGTTCACCGAAGCCATCGCCGACAAGGTCATGGGGGCGGTGGCCCGCAGTTCGAGTTTTCACTCTAACACCCTGATCGCGATTGAATCGGGGCGGCGAGAGAAGATCGGCGAAGACTACAAGACCCTCATTCGTTATGATCATCGTGAATTCGGTGACAAGGTGCTGTCCCTGTTCCGCGCGAAGGACGTTGCGGAAACGGACGCCGTGCCGGATTCGGCTCCGACAGAGTAGGATGTGGTGATGGCGAAAAAAGTGAAAGCGACGGCGGCACGCACCGCGGTTTATCCGGGGAGCTTCGATCCGATCACCCTCGGCCACGTCGACATCATCGAACGGGTCGCGCGCACCTTCGATCGCGTGATCGTTTTGATCGCCCGCTCTCCGGATAAACAAAGCCTGTTCACTCCGGAAATCCGTAAGACCCTGATCGAAAAAAGTCTCGCGCATCTGGATAACGTCGAAGTCGACATCCACGAGGGACTGACGACCGACTACGCGAACCGGGTCGGCGCGATGGTGCTGGTGCGGGGATTGCGTGCGGTCGTGGATTTCGAATACGAAGTGTCCATGGCGAACATGAACGCGAAGCTCGCGCCCGATATCGAAACGCTGCTCGTGTTCGCGCGTCCCGAGTATTACTTTCTGTCCTCACGTTCGGTGAAAGAGGTCGCCCGTCACCAGGGGGAACTCAGCGGTCTGGTGCCGTCACCGGTGCAGGACGCTCTCTTGAAAATCTTTAAAAAAGGAAAAAAGAAATGATCTCGAATCGCGCGAAGCTTTTGAAGCCGTCTCCGACTCTGGCCATGGCGAATCGCGCCCGTGAGCTTCAGGCCACGGGGAAAGACGTGATCTCGTTGACCGTCGGTGAGCCCGACTGGCCGACGCTCCCGTCGGCGGTGAAGGCGGGCATCCAGGCGATCGAGACGGGCTTCACCAAATACACGGCGGCGTCGGGTACGCCCGAGCTGCGTAAAGCGCTGCGCCCCTGGATTCAGGAAGAGACCGGCATTGATTACCCCGAAGCGCAGATCGCGGTCGGCAGCGGCGCGAAGTTCGTGATCGCGGCGGCGTTGCAGATGCTCGTCGATCCGGATGATGAAGTGTTGATCCCGAGCCCCTACTGGGTGTCCTACCCCGTCATGGCGGAACTCGCGGGTGGCGTGCCTCGCACCATCGAGTGCGGCGAGGCCGACGGCTTCAAGCTGACTCCCGAGCGTCTGCGCAACTCGGTGACGCCGAAATCGAAAGTCCTGATCCTGTGTTCGCCCTCGAATCCCACCGGCATCGCCTACAGCGAAGCCGAGTTGAAGGCACTGGCCTCGGTGTTGAAAGAGTTCCCGCAGCTCGTGGTCATCTCGGATGACATCTACAATCGCCTGATGCTCGACGGCACGGCGATCGCGCCGCATCTGTTGAAGGTCGCGCCCGAACTGCAAGACCGCACGCTGGTCGTGAACGGCGCTTCGAAGGCGTTCTCGATGACGGGCTGGCGGATCGGTTGGGTCGCGGGGCCGGCGGCGGTTCTGAAACCCTTGGCGGATTTCTTCTCGCAAACGACTTCGAATCCCACGAGCATCTCGCAGAAGGCGGCTTTGGCGGCGATCCTGAACGGTCGCGGCGAAATCGCCGCGTCGGTGGTGGAGCTGCGCAAACGCTACGACTCGGGCGCGAAAGCGCTGGCGGGCGTTCCCGGTCTGAAGGTCGTCCCCGCGCAGGGCGCGTTCTACTTCTGGGTGGACGTGCGCGGCTGGTTCGGCAAAACGACCGCGAACGGTAAGAGTCTGAAAGGCTCGAAGGACGTGGCGGAAGCGCTGCTGGACGAGTCTTTGATCGCGACCGTCCCGGGCGCCGAGTTCGGCACCGAGGGCTTCCTGCGCCTGAGCTTCGCCATCGAAGAAAAGCGCATGACCGAGGCGGCGGCGCGCATGAAGGCTTTCGCGGGTTCGCTTAAATAACAGGCATCTCACTCCGTTTTCATTGCCTGGAATCTGGCGTCAGGGCTTGATTGTCCCGCGTGCCGTGAGAGGTTCCGGGCATGAAAAACACCCACTTGTTCACGAAAACCATGATCGTTCTGGCGGGTTTGACTCTCGCCGCTTGTGCCTCGCAACCCCATACTCCCGAGAAGCTCGCGACCGAGCCCGCCGCGGACTCGCGTGAGGTCGGAATCAAAGCGCTGAACCGTATGGCCGGTTGCTACATCGTCGACTACAGCTACACCGAGACCGAAGCGCTGAAGAAGGGCTACCAAGTCGACAAACGCGTCTACGACGTGAACCGCGACAAAGCGGTCAAAGAGTGGATCTATCCCGAAGAAGTGACGCCGAACCGTCTGCGCCTGCAGCACGTGATGTTCTTCACCGATAAGACCGGCAAGATGGTTGCGGGCTCGGAGCTGAAGCACCATGCGGAAGACTGGGAGTACACGGCTCCGTATTGGTATGACTTCACCGCGCCGAACACTTGGGCCGTGAAGCCTATCGACGCGAACGGGAAGACCTGGCTCCGTCGCATCACCAATCTGGATGACGGTCTTCGCTATCAGTGTGCGGCCCAGTGGACCGGCGGCGCGAATCCCGAGTGGAAGTGCGACAACTACGCGCCGATCCCCGGCCGGGAAACTCGCGACATGAAACGTAAGGACTACCAGACGCTGGATCGTTCGACTCGCGTGATCGTGTACGGCGACAGCTGGCTCGAGCGCCAAGACAACGTGAAGACCCTGCACGATGCGAAAGGCCGCGCGCCGCTCGCGAAAGAACTCGGTAAAAACTGGTACGTCCGCGTGCCCGATCACGAGTGCTCGGAAATCCGCGCGTGGATGGCGCCCCGTCAGGCGTTCTGGACTCTGCTCCGCGAAACTTGGGATCAAGAGCTGAACGGCCAAGCCGGCGTTCAAGAGGCGATCCCCGCTGGACAACCGCCGCGCTTCATGAAAATGGGCGAGATCGAAGACAAGTACTACAAAGAGAACCTGAAGAATCCCGAGACACGTGAAAAAGTCCGCGCGGAAATGCTTCAAGTGATCGCGAATTACAAAAAGGCTTCGGTTGATGCGGCCGCGGCGACCGCGACCTCCAATAAACCGAGCGTGAAAAAATGATCGCGCGTTCGCTCGCGGCGCTGTCCGTCGTCTGGTTCGCGGGGGTTTCGGCCTTCGCGCACGGGACCGTGACTTCGCAAATGAAAGTCGCGACCCAAAAGGTCGTCGAGATCTTCGACGTCGCCCACAAAGACGACGCCGACAAGGTCACCCAAATCACCGTCGAAAAGAAAGGCGAGGAGCAGTTCCTCGTCGTCGTGAAGCTTCCGCTGAAGTCCTACCAGTACGACTGCGGACTCGATATCCCCACGCCCAAGAAGTGGGGCTGCGCCGAAAAGCGCTAGCCGCGCATTGGGCCGGTACACCCTCGACCTTCGGCTCGGGAACTCCTTTCCCGGGCGAAGGTCCGAATCTCCTCGCCTCCCTGACTTCAGCCAAGTTCCCCTGATAAACTGATCCCATGCAGGGGGTGAGTTCAGGATGAGCTCCGGATCGGTCTTACAAATCCTAGCCAATTTGATTTTCATCGCCGGCTTCATCGTCGTGTGGATCCGCCTGAATAAACCCGCGAAAGACGATCCGCGTTTGAGTCGCGGTCTGCAGCTCTTGCAATCGAAGATCGCGATCCTTGAAGACCTGAGCGACCAAGTGGAGCGCCAAGTGCAACAGGTCGCCCAGCTCATGGAAGTGAAGGGCAAAGACCTGCAAGCGCAGATCGCCCGCGCCGACGATGAAATGCGCCGGATCGAAACCGCGACCGCGCGTTCCCTTGAAGTTGCGCGCATCTTCCAGGATCGCATCCCGCACGAAGAGATTATCGATCGTAAAGCGACGCTGAAGTACATCAAGGCCGCGCGCCTAGCGAACCAAGGCGTCTCGATCGACGAAATCTCCGAACAGGTGGACCTGTCCCGTGGCGAGCTCGAAATCATCGCGAAGGTGAACCGCGAGCAGCTGCAGTTCTCGACCGAGGATCTGCCGGAGTGGGCGCTGCGCGAACTGGATCTCGGGGCCGATGTCGCGCCGGCGGAGCAGACGCCGCGTATGGAAGGCCTCGAAAAAGTCGCGGCCGTACCGGTGCACGAAACTTTGGTCGAATCCCAGCCCCTGATGCGCATTCAAGATCGCACCGTCGAACCTCTGTCGGATCTGGGCAAACGTTTCCGCGAGGCCTTCGATGCCGGTCAGGTTCCGACCGAGGCCGGTCGTCTGGTCGGAGCGTCGGCCGAGGGCGGTCGCCTGATGGGCGGCGAAGGAGCGGTGACCGAGCTGGTGCGCGCGGGCGGCATCGTCGCCGACAAAGCGAAGGCGTCGGCTTCGGCGGCCGTGTACCCCAAGACCTCGCGCGAAACCGCGACCGCGAAAGTCGACCGTATCGCCGAGCAAGCGGCGGACAAACTTTTCGGCCCCGTCGTGAAGAAAGTCGTGTTTCCGAAAATCGACCTCTGAGACCCGCGTGGGAGGGGACATGTCCGCACAAGCCGAGCGCAAACGCCGTTGGGTCCGTGACGAAATGTTACGCGCCCGCGTGGTCGAAATCCCCAGCCCCGGCAATCTGATCGTCGACATCGAAGGCTTCCTGTTCCGCGTCGCCAATCGCAGCGTCGCGCAACCCTCGGTCGGCGACGTCTTGCGCCTGCAGGTGCAGGCGATCGAACCCCTCGAGCTGAAAATCGTGGGCGGCGCGGGCTTCGCGCGCCTGGCCTAGAGCTCGCGCTCGCTTGACCTTTCGCGCGGCCTCCCGGAAAACAGGGCATGAATCCCACTCCTGATCCCGTTGCTTCTTCGTCCGTCACGCTTCCGCAAGTTTCCGAAAAATGGTGGAAGGAAGCGGTCGCCTACCAGATTTATCCACGCAGCTTCAAAGACAGTAACGGCGACGGCGTCGGGGACTTGGCCGGCATCACGTCCAAACTCGACGAGCTGAAGTACCTGGGCGTGAACGTCTTGTGGCTTTGCCCGATGTACAAGTCGCCCCAGGACGACAACGGCTACGATATTTCCGACTACCAGGAGATCCACGACGAGTTCGGTACGATGAAGGACTTTGACGAGCTCATGCAGGCCGCGCACGCGCGTGGCATGAAGGTGCTCATCGATCTGGTGATCAATCACACCTCGGACGAGCATCCTTGGTTCGTCGAGTCGCGCTCGTCGAAGGACAATCCCAAACGGGATTGGTACATCTGGCGCGATCCCAAAAACGGCGCGGAACCGAACAACTGGGAAAGCATCTTCGGCGGTCCCGCTTGGGAGTTCGACGCGAAGACCGGGCAGTACTTCATGCACCTGTTCTCGACGAAGCAACCCGATCTCAACTGGGAAAACCACGACATGCGCCGCGAGGTCTACCGCATGATCAACTGGTGGCTCGACCGCGGGATCGACGGCTTCCGCATCGATGCCATCACGCACACCCGCAAGAAGCCGGGCTTTCCCGACATGCCGAATCCGCAGGGGCTGAAGTTCGTGCCGTCCTACGACGGACACATGAACCAGGACGGCATCCTGGATTACATCGAGGATTTGAGCGCGAACACCTTCCGCAAGTACGACATCATGACCGTCGGCGAAGCGAATGGCGTGACCATCGCGACCGCCGATCAGTGGGTGGGCGAAAAGGCGAACCGCTTCAATATGCTTTTCCAATTCGAACATCTGGGGCTTTGGAGCCCGAACCCCGAAAGCCGCATCGATCTGCCGAAAGTGAAGGACGTTTTCACGCGCTGGCAGAAGGGTCTCGAGGGACGGGGCTGGAACGCGCTCTATCTGGAAAATCACGATATCCCGCGCATCGTCTCGAAATGGGGGGACGCCGAGAAGTTCTGGAAAGAGAGCTCGACCTGCCTGGCGAATCTGTATTTCCTGATGCAGGGAACGCCCTTCATCTACCAGGGCCAAGAGATCGGCATGACGAATACGGTCTTCGCGGGGCGCGACGACTTCAACGACGTTCGCGATCGTAACAGCTTCGAGGCGAACCGGGCCAAGGGCATCTCGGACGAGGTCACCACCCGTGAGCTTGCGGCGGGATCGCGCGACAACTCACGGACCCCCATGCAGTGGGACGATTCGGAAAACGCCGGGTTCGGGAGCGGGCGTCCGTGGCTCAAGGTGAATCCCAACTACCGTCAGATCAATTGGAAGTCCCAGAAGGGCGTCGCGGGATCGGTGCTTGAGCATTACCGCAAGCTCATCGAGCTGCGCCGCTCGGATCGGTTGTGGGTCTACGGCGCCTACGACATCGTCGCGAAAGAGCATCCGCAGGTGTATGCCTACACGCGGACTCTCGGCATCAAGAAGGGGCTCGTGATCTGTAACGTCAGCGGCCGCGAGGCGACACTCGAGCTACCGGGTTTGATGCTGAAACACGATCATCTGCGACTCGCGAACGGGGAGGTCCCCGCCCACGGCGACACCTCGACGCTCACACTGAAGCCGTTCGAGTCGCGGGTGTATAGTTTGGCGAACGTGTAGGCGTTCGACGTCTTGGCGAACGCTTAAAGCTCTTTGGGCGGCGTGCAGGGACGGAAGTGCAGGCGCTTGCGTTTGGCGTGGCGGCCCCACTCGTACCAGTCGAAGGTGACGTATTTGCCGGGCTTGATCTGATCGAAACTCCAGCGCACGTCGATGGTGGTTTCGGTTTCGGTGGTCGTCGTTTTGAAGCGGTAGTGCTCATCGAGTTCGGTCAGGACTTCCGGCAGTTTGATCTTCATTACCGAGCGCTGGCGTTTCGCGCCGACGTTCATCATCGAGCCCCAGCGCGCGCAGGACGGCGTGATCTCGAAGCTCTGCCGGATTTTGAGTTCGTCCTCTTTCGCGGGACCACGGTGGTCGATGATGTTCACGTTGAACGGCACGAAACTTTTGTCGGCCATCTCTTTGAGGCGCGCCATGGCCAGTTTTTCGGCGGCGGCCCACGCGGGTTCCGCGGATTGATCCAGTAATTTTTTGCGCATGTCCTCGCGGAACTTTTCGCTCAAAGAGATTTTGCACGAGGGATCGTAACCCTTGTTGAAGCCCAGAAAGCCCGTATCTAGACAGCTGAAGTTCGTGCCGTGGCCCGAGGTGCCTTCCACTTTATCCTCGACTTCCTTGCGGACCGAGTTCGGCGCCATGATGACCGAAAGGTTCGAAACGATGCCGATCGCCTTGCCCTCGGGGTTCAGCATGGGTGAACCCGAGTTCCCGCGCTCGATCGGGCAGCCCTGAAAGTGAATGATGGGGCTTTGGTTGTTCTGGAAGTAGGGGTTGATGACCGAGTTCTGGACGGCGGTGCACTGCACGCGGCGGATCTTGCCGCCGCCCTTCGCGTCGGGGTCCATCTTCACGATGCTGAATTTGACGTTGTCGTCGAGCCCGGTCTGCGCCAGGTCCGCGACTTCGCGCTCGACGGGTTTCGCGAGCCGCAGGATCGCGATGTCGAGGGGGATGAATTCGTCGCCGAATTTATCCGAGATCTGCACGATCTCGTCACAGTCGCGAGATTCTTTTTTGTATTTGTCGGTTTCGGGGAAGTGGAAGGTGATCTTCCCTTTGCAACTGACCTTCGCGTGGGTCGTATCGTCGGGCATGCAGTGGCGGTTGGTGGCGATGATGTCGGGCTTCAAAAGGAAGCTCGAGCAGTTGCCGCCTTCATGATTTTTGAGGTGCGCGAACCAGCCGGGGCAATCGGCTTTGTCTGCGCAGACGGCGACGTTCTGCGCCTGCGCGAAAGTGGGAACGCCGAAAAGGGCCGCCAGGGCGAGGATTGCGGAAAACACGACGACCTAGTTTCGCACGCGGGTCCCGCGCGCGAAAGGCCAGTCTAGATTACTTCGAACTTTCGCGGATGAAGAGCGTGATATGGTAACGCACGAGCGCCGCCATGTTCACGGGCTGCTCGTTGAAGGTCCACACGAGCTCTTGGAACGCGCCTTTACGGGCTTGGACCAGATGCTCTTCCATCGCGACGGTATTGGTGTTCGTCGCGGAGGGGATCGTCTGCGGAATGTAGCTCGGCCCCATGAAGTTGAAGCGGATGGACACCGCGCCGGCCTCTTTGATCGTGAAGATCATTTTGAAACCGTTGCGGAACAACATGAAGTCGGCTTGGGTCTTCGCGATACCGTAGATCTTGATGCGACCCAGGGGCGACGTCTTCATGTCGTTGAAGGCGGTCGCGGCTTCGATGATCTGCTGTTTGATCTCGGTCATGAAGCGCAAAGTTTCGCGCATGAGGGCCGGTTCGCTATCGAGTCCCAGCGACAGATCGACCATTCCGGACTCTTCCATCTGATCTTCGGCACGCACCAGATCTTTGATCCAGAAGAATTTGTCGGTCAGTTTTTCCATGGGCCTCCCCCTCACCTTTCAGTTTTGGGGGAGGGGGACGCCTTGTCAACTTTGATGCGCCGTTCGGGGCGCCTTTAGAGAATGAGGAAGCCGCCCATACGGGGAACGGACTCGGTATAGGGATTGGCAAAGGGCATATAGATGCCAAATCCGAACTGAATCGGGAAGTGGTAGCCGACGTTGACGTCAAAACGGGTTTCAAAGCCCGCGCTCCAGTAGCCCGTCCCTTCCGAACGGCGGTAGGTCATCGGGGTCGATTTTTCGTCATAAATCAGCCCGTCGACGAAGGTTCCGTCGGCGACGATCGCCCCATGCCAGCGGTGCGCATAGAAGGGATATCCATCGAACCCCTTGTCCAATCGACCGAAGGGCAGGCGATATTCGGCGTTGATGCCCAGAATATTCCGTCCCATGAGGCTTCCGCTTGAAAAACCGCGATTCAGATATTGGGGGATCAGCGAATTTGAGGTCGTTTGATTGGCGACGCTTTGATCCATGGTGCTGACATTCCAAGGCTCGTCGCTGGTCCGCGCTTGGCCTTTCAGCATCAGCACATGACGCTTCGGCAACCATCTCGAGAAGTAGTAGGCACCCGAAGCTTCGGCCACATGGACGATGCGATTCAGGTCTTTCAACTTGCCGGGCACGTAGCTCAGAGAACCGACCCAACCCGACTCCGGCGAAATCTGATCGCCGTACTGAAAGGCATTTCGGTAGGTGGTGGCGAATCGAGCGTAGGTGCGTTCGATGTTTTGTCCGAAACGTTCATTTCCACCCTGTCCTCCGCCGAAACCGACGGTCCAATAAGGGCTTTGGTTTTCCATCGTCCAGTAGCTGACGAAGGATGTGGAATAGACGCGTGAGTACTGACCGCGCGTCGCCATTTGCAGGGACTGGTCGTAAGAGGTGATCGAAATGACGGGGTAGAAGCTTTGGTTTGTATAGCTCGCCAGATAACTTCCGCGTTGAATCGCCGAGTCGTACTGAGCTGACAAACTGTAAATGTGTTTTCCCAAGGGATCCGAGCCTTGGGTCAGCGCCGAAACGTAAACTCCGAGATCGTCCCACGCCACGAAGGGCAGCCAGAAGCGCGGCCACAGATAGCCCCAAGGGCTGTAGTCTTCCGACTGCGACGCCAAAGAGACGCCGGTGGGCTCCGTGACGGTCACGTGGGTCGCCTCGCCGGATTGATTGTCGATCTTGTGCGCTTCCTTGAGGGCTTCACCGGCCCCGAGTTTGGCGGGGGCGGCGACGGCATCGCCCTCGACGCCGACCGCTTTGCCGCTGGAGAAGGGCAGGGTGTAGGGCGCGTAACGATCGCCCCAGAAGTTGCCGACGACGGGAAGTGCCGCGGGCAAGGTTTGCGCTTCGGCTTCCGTCACGGTTTTGAGTTGATAAGCTTCCTCGGTGATTTCGGTGTAGTAGTAACGATCCAGCCAGCGGTCGTAAGTCGACCCCAAAATGTGGGAAACGACGTGCGTGACCGGGCGACCGTTTTTGAAGTCTCGGTCGGTGCGGTAAAGGTTGCGCACGCCGTTCTGTGAAGACGTGAACAGGACGCGGTCGCCAAGGACGGTCAGGAATTGCGGATCTTTCCACTCATCCAAGACTTTTTCGCTGACGCCGGTGTCGATATTCAGCTTGAGGACTTGTTCGCGTCCCTCGCTACGAAGCGAGAAAAGCAGTGTCGAGGTGTCGAGCCAGACGGGGAAGCTCACGCGCCCTTGCGGGGGCGCCTCGAAGACGCGTTTGATTTCTTTCGTGTCCACGTTGAAGACCGAAAGATCGGTGCGGCCGGGAACGATCTGGGTGAACGCGATTTTCGAACCATCCGGAGCGTAGGCGGGTTCGCGTGCGCGCGCATCTTTCGTCAGCTGTTCGGCTTTGCCGCGGACCAGATCGAAACTCCAGATGTCGGACACTTCACGGTAGCGATTCTTGAGGAGGACCTGGTCGAAGATGAATGAATTCGAACTCGGATGCCAGCTAATGCGGGTGATGTTTCCGCCGGGAGGCGCGTCGGGACCATGATCGCCGCCGTGATCGTCCCCGTCGGGCCCGTGTTGCAAAGATCCGCGCGGAATCGGCGAACCCGAGGGCATCGACTGATCGAAAGCCTTTCCGAAAATCGCGACACGTTGAGAGGGCTCGAATAGGACCGAGGTCTGCGGGCGCACCAAGACTTGGACGCTCCGGCGAAGCGACGCGTTCTTCGCGACATAAGCCAGTTTCAAGCCGTCGGGACTGATCGCGGGCGAGAGGCTCTCGCGCATTTCGGAGTCGACCTTCACTCCCGGCGAAAGCGGCGTCGCCGCAAGGGTCGCGACTTCCGCTTTCGCGGCGTCGACCATTTTCTTTTTTGTCTCTTCAAAGAGCTGAACCATGTTACGGCCGCCGAAGACGGGTTCAAACGCGCCGTCCAGAAGCCACGGCACGCGGCCGCCGGTGTTGTTGTGCAGATCGCGAACGGTGTGGTCGCCGTAAGAGTTGATCCAGTCGCTCCACATCAGACTTCCGTACAGATATGGACGCGAACCGTAGGGCCAAGTCGTGATATCGAATTCGTTGATTTCGGCTTGGCGAACTTCGTCGAGTTTTCCCGCCGCGCCGAGGGAACGCAGGATTCCCGCCTGCATCTTCGAACGCAGGCGACCACCTTTTGAGAAACGGGTTTCGTGATCGACCGCCGCGCCTTCGAGGGACCAGCGGGGAAGCAGGGCGTTCGGCGTCATGATCGAACCGAACAGGTAGGACAGTCCCCAAACCACGCCGCGGCGTTGATTCATCTCCAGGGTGTGTGTGTATTCATGAACGCTGATCTCCCACGCCCAGTCGTGGTACTCGCCGATGGAGTCCTGCGGACCCGGGACGACCGGGAAGATCATGATCAGATTGTAAGGGAGGAAAGTGGCGTAACCATTCGTCAGATCCGTGCGGTCGTTCAGGACGAACACGGTCTTGGGGGGAATTGTGACCCAGTGGGCCTTGTAGATCGGGGTCAACGCCTTCAGACGTTCGGCGTAGATCTCGGCCAATTGCTGATTCTCTGCATCATAAATCAGGTCGAAATGCCCGAGATGCAGCGTCCGCCAGCTTTTGTACGGATTCACTTGGGCCGAGGCCGCGAAGGCGATCCATCCCGTGAAGAGAAATGTGAGTGCGGCCTTCATCAACGTATTTTGATTTTTCATTCGAGTGGCCATTGCAGCATGGCCCCAAATATTTGACAACACGGGAGGGTTTAAGAATGATGTCACTTCCAACGGAGGTTTCAACAGTGCGAGTACAATCTTTGATCGTGAAGTCGGTTCTGGCAGCGGGTTTGGTTTTGGCTTTGGGTGCGTGCGGATCTAAAAAAACCACAACGGACGCCGCAGCAGGTGACGGCGGCTCGGGCTCGCCTTCCATTGAAAACACCCCCATGACTTTCGCCGCTGAAGGCAGCGACAGCGGTAAAATCGACGGTCTGCAAACCATCAACTTCGATTACGACAAAGCCGCATTGTCCGCGGACGCGCGTTCGAAGATCCAAGGCAACGCCGAGTGGCTCAAAGCCCGCGCGAACGTCGGTCTGCAAATCGAAGGTCACTGCGACAATCGCGGTTCGATCGAATACAACCTTTCGTTGGGTGAGCGCCGCGCACAAGCCGTGAAGAACTACATGGTCAGCCTGGGTGTTGCGGGCGATCGTTTGAGCGTCATCAGCTACGGTAAAGAGAAGCCGCTGGCTCAAGGCGATAGCGAGTCGGACATGGCGAAAAACCGCCGTGCGAACTTCCTGCCCTTGAATCGGTAATGGTTCAGAAAAGTCTTCGTTCTAGTTGTCGGCCCGCGGGGCCGCTTCATTTCGGCGGCGCCCTGAGACTTGTGCTCAGTGGCGCTTTTCTCGTTCTGGGCTCCTTTTTGAGCGTGGGCTGTTCCACGATTCCCGCTCCGGTCCAGGACTATGCTCTGGCACGCGCGGCCCTCGAGGCTTGTAAAGCCGTGGAAGCTGCGCGATACTCTCAAGGTTACTATCACCGTGGTCTTGAGAATTACGCCCGCGCCGAGGTTTTGTACCGTGAACGCGAGTATCAAGAGGCCCGGGAACTTTTCGTCCGGGCGCGGCTGGATTTCGAGAAAGCCGAAAACTCGGCACAAGTGCAGAGGAAGAAAAGTGGGGAAGTTCTTTAAAGTCTTTCAAGTGGCGACGTTGGCGTTTCTTCTGACCGGCTTGACCGGTTGTTTGGTCACCCGCAACGAAGCCCGCGAAGTCGAGCGTCGCAGCCAAGATCAAGTCACGACCATGCAAAAGGCCAACGCCGATCAGTCCAATCGCTTCAACGATGTGGATGCGGAAATGCGTTCGTTGAACGGTCGTATCGAGGTTTTGGAAAATCGCATGCAGCAGGTTCAAGCCCAGGCGTCCAGCCAGCAGGGGATGGATGCCGCACGTGGGGCCGAACTTGAACGTCGCGTGACGCTTTTGCAGGACGAGATCAAGCGCCTGAGCGATCTTTTGGACGCGACGGTGATGGAAGTCGGCGCACTGAAGGCGGGGGCGACGGCCGCCGTTCCCGAAGCGACCGGAAAAAAAGGGGCCTACGAAATCGCGGAAGAACTCTTCGGAAAAAAAGAGTGGCGCAAAGCCGTTCTCGCTTTCCAAAAGTTCCGTGATGAAAATCCGAAAAGTAAACGCTTCCCCAAGGCCACGCTGCGTATCGGGCAAGCTTTCCAGGAACTCGGGATGAAGGACGACGCGAAGACTTTCCTTGAGGAAGTCATCTCGAAGTATCCCAGCAGCGACGAGGCCAAGCAGGCCAAGACCTTGTTGAAAAAGAAGTAATGAGCCTCTATTTGGCGATTGAAACAAGTTGTGACGACACCTCGGTCGCCGTGGTGTCGCCGGATGGCCACGTCCGTCTGTGCCGCTCGCAAAGCCAAGACGCCAGCCATGCGATCTTCGGCGGGATCGTTCCCGAAATTGCCTCGCGCAATCACAGCCATTTCTTACTGCCGCTCATCGACAATGTCCTGCGCGATGCGGGAGCGAAGCCCGCGGATCTGTCGGGGATTGTCGTCACGAATCGTCCGGGATTGATCGGAAGTTTGATCGTGGGGGTCGTGACCGCGAAGTCCTTGGCCCTGGCATGGAATAAACCTTGGCTCGGCGTGAATCATTTGGAAGGTCATTTGCTCGCGCCGTTTCTGCGCGATGATTCCTATACGCCCGCTTTCGAGTTCGGCGAGCCTTACCTCGCGTTGACCGTGAGTGGGGGGCATTCCAGTCTTTACGATGTGGAAGGATTGGGACGCTACCATGTCTTGGGCGCGACGCTCGACGATGCCGCCGGCGAGGCCTACGACAAATTCGGCAAGATGTTGGGGCTCGGCTTTCCGGGCGGCGTGCAGGTTGATCGATTGGCGCAAGGCGGGGATCCCTCGAAGTACGCCTTCCCGCGGGGGCTGATGCATGAAGACACTTTGGACATGTCGTTTTCAGGTTTAAAAAGTGCGTCGCACCGATTGCTGTCCGCGATGGCGCCGGACGAGATGGAGCGCGAACGCGCGCATCTGTGCGCCGGCTTTCAACAGGCCGTGGTCGAAGTTCTTTTGCACAAGCTGGACAAGGCACGGAAAAAAACGGGACGTCGCCGCGTCGTCTTGACGGGTGGGGTGTCCGCGAACAGTGAGCTGCGTCGTCAGACCGAAGCGTGGGCGAAGCGCGTGAAGTGCGAGCTGGCGGTGCCGCCGCTGCGCTACTGTACGGACAACGCCGCGATGATCGGGCTGGTCGGCGCTTTGCGGATGGAGCGTGGCGAGCGCGCGACCATGAGCGACGGCCCCAGCCCGGCCTCGGCCACGGGAGATTTTCAATGAGTAAAGCGCGTGAACGTTTGAAAACCGTCCGGGAAGAACTCGGCATCCACGCGAAACGTTCGCTGGGTCAGAACTTTCTGGTTTCCGATCACGTGATCGAAAAAATCGTCAATGCGGGGGCCGGCTTTCAGCCGACCACGATCATCGAGGTCGGTCCGGGTTGCGGGGCGCTGACCTGGGAACTCAAAGAAGTCTGCGAACGACTGCAACTGATCGAGTTGGATCACGAACTGGCCGAATACTGGCGCGGCAAAAATTTCGACGTCATCGAAACCGACGCGCTCAAGTGGTCTTGGGATCTGGCGGAGTTTCCGGGGCGCAAAGTTTTCGTATCGAACCTTCCTTACCAGATTTCGTCGTCGATTTTGGTGGAGCGTTCGATCGACAAGGTTCCCTTGTCGGGCATGGTGCTGATGTTCCAGAAGGAAGTCGCGCAAAGAATCAAAGCGAAAGTCGGCGCCGAAGACTACGGTTTTCTGTCCGTGCTCGCGCAGACGTTCTGGGACGTGGAACTTCTGCTCGAGGCGGGGCCCCGCGATTTCGATCCCGCGCCACGGATCGCGAGCCGCGTTTTGACCTTCAATCCGCGCCAAGTACAGGTCGCGGATCGTCCAAAATATCTGAAATTTTTGAAGGCGTGCTTTCTGCACCCACGCAAAATCATGATCTCGAGCCTGATGGAAGGTTTGGGACGGCCCCGTGAAGAGTTGACCGCCGCCCTGGAAAAACGGGGTTTGGACCCCAAAATCCGGGCGGGCGAGCTGCGTTTGCAGCAATTCCTTGACCTGTACCGCGAGCTTGGGATGGAACAGAACTCGTGAGCGCGATCTGGATTGTCACCGAAAACCGCAAAGCCCGTTTTGACTACGAAATCACGCAGACTTTCGAGGCGGGATTGGTTTTGGTCGGCTCCGAAGTGAAGTCCATGCGGGATAAGCAGATGCAGCTGAAGGACAGCTACGTTTCGTTTCGCGGCTCGGAAGCTTACCTCCAGAACGCGCACATCGCCGTTTACAAATCGAGTTCGTACAACAATCACGAGCCCGAGCGTCTTCGTAAACTTCTTTTGAACCGTAGCGAGCTTGATAAAATCGACGCGGCCCTTCGCGAACGCGGACTTCAGTGCATTCCGCTGAAGGTCTATTTTAAAAAGGGGATCGCGAAGATTGAAATCGGAATCGCGCGCGGTAAAAAGCGCCACGACAAACGCGAGGCGATCAAGACGCGCGACGTGAACCGGGAGCTTCGGGCGGGACGGCGTGGATAGCGCGCTTCCACTCGTCGGGAAGTTCCGGGGACGGCGGTTTCAGATTCATCTGCTTGCGCTTCAGATCCATCAAAGAATGTAAGGCATTGAAGGCGTCCCGGTGTTCCGGCGGGATGTGGATCTTTTCCAGAAGCTTCAGCTCGGATTCGGCCTGGGCTTTCAAAGAACGATACAAATAGGAATAGGCCTCGGCCAGATCGCGGAAGTCGTCTTCCGAACGGATTTTGAAGTCGGGGGAACTCCAGTCACCGGTCGTGACCTTCCAGATGTGACGTTCCATCGAGATGAGCGGTCCAATGATGTTCGCGGTCATCTTCAGTCCCACCCAAGTGGTCACCACGATGAGCGAGGAGATCGAGAAAATGCTGAAGCCGATCAGCCACCACATTTCGCGGCGCAGGTGCTCCAACAGTTGGGGTTCGGCGACGCGGGCCAGACGGTTGAAGATGGCGTAGTTCTGATTCAGGAAGTACCAGCTGGGCGCCATGAAGAAGCTCAGCGAGACCAGCAGGAAAACCATCAGCGACAGCGTGTACTTCCATTGGAACTGAGAATTGACGACACGGAAAACCCGGTGCGCGGGTTTTTTGAAGAAGGGGCCTTCATGGCTTTTATCAAAGAGTCTTCGTCCGTAAATCATCTTCACGTTTTTTCGTCGATTTCCGTTTTTTCTTGAGACAGACTGAACCTATTCCCGACCTTGGGCGGGCGCTTAAAATGGCGCTCGCGGAAAACCGGACGGGTGGACGGGCGAACGTGGAGGTTCCAGATGGCGCGCAAAAAAACGCGGAACGTGCGGCGAGTAACCACGACCTTGGTCGGTTTGGCGTTGGTGGCTTCGGGCTGTCAGTCGACCTCGGATCAGAACCGCTACAAACCCACCGACGAGAAACCGCCGCTGGTCGACGCGAAGTACTCGCTGAGCGCCGATCGCGAAAAGCTCGAACAGCTGCGCCACGAAGTCCCCACGGACACGAAGCAGGCCAATGACGAAGAGGCTCTGATTCTTCAGCTTTTCCAGGACACAAAACGTGAGCCCTCCGAGATCCGCCGGACCTTCGACCAGATGGTGCGCAAGAAGCGTGAAGCCATGGACCGGGACATCAAGAAGGAGCGCGACGAATTCGGTCGCAACGAAAAGAGTGCCCGCGATCAGTTTTTGAAAGAGCAGTCGCGCGCGCGCGACGTGAATCGGGGCAAGAAACTTGGCCGCGAAGAGACGAAACGTTTCTTCGACGATCAGGACGCCGCCCGCCGCGAGTTCTTCGCGAACGAGCGCGACAAACGTCAAGACTTTGAATCGCAGATCCGCGAAAAGCGAAAGAACTTCGAGGATTACAGCCGTTCGAAAACGAACGAGTTCAACTCGGAAATGCGGTCTTTCGAAAAGCGCAAGCGCGACGAAGCCGAGGCCGCGAAGAAAGCGGCGAAGGAAAAAGAGCAAGCCGCGAAAAAGTAGGTCGTTTTACAGGCGGGCGAAGAGCTCGCGGTACAGGTCCATGACCGTCGCGGCCATGCGGTTTTTCTCGGGTTCGGATTGGTAGAAGAACTCCAGCCCCAGCCAACGGCCGTCGGGGCGGTGGGGTTGCTTGCTTTGGTGTTTCACCGTGCAGATGACGGGGAAGTCCGGGCGGCCCGGAAGTCTCAAGATCCCCTTGAAGGTCGTGCCCGGCTTCATGTCCAGGTCCAGGGGCGGCAACTCGACTTTGCATCCGCCACCGCTCAAATCGACGACGTGGAAGCTTTGGTTGAAAGGCGCGCCGAACAGCTCCGGAATCTGAATCGTCCCGCGAAAACCGGCGGGCAGGCGCAGGCGGAAGAACTCGCGGCGCTGGACGCGGAAGAGTTTTTTCTCCATCGAGAGCGATACGAACTCACCGTCACGGTGAAAGGGCACGTTCGAAATGTATTTCTGCGCATTCGTTTGGAATTGCAGAATGAGTTCACCGGACTTGAAGTTGAAATTGTCGTCCGTCGGCACGCAAAGCAGCGAGCTTCCCTGAACCAATCGCGGGGCAAGGACGTGCACGATGTCGTCTTTTTGCTCGGCCACGCGCACGATCACTTCCTGTTGGCCTTTGATCACGTCGTAGATGATTTTCATTTTTTCGGAAGGATCCGAAACCAGTTGGAAGATGTTATTCGGGCCCAGATCGATCATGCGTGACATGACTTTATTTTGCGGCAGACGTGCGCGAAGTCAACGTAGGTACGCGGTTAGGCGCCACGTTTGACCTTCTCATAGACCTTGAGCGCGGCCGCGCGGCGCCGCAGATCGGCTTCGGTCCTTTTGTTTTGGCCGTCACGTTTACGGTTGATGAACTCGACCAGATTATTGAGTCCCGGCGCGGCTGCGATCTTTGGATCGTCGGAGGCGCGCGGGGCCGGATCGGGAAGGTCCTTCAACCACGTTTTGAGGAAAGACATGGACTGAGTTTACCATTCCGGAGGCCGTCAAGAGGAAGCGTCAGTTTGAGACGGGAATGCCGGTGATCTTTTCGTCGGCGTCGGACGTGCGCCGCGTTTGATTTTGGGAAAGGCTCGAGTTCACAACGAGACCCGCCAGCACCATGTACCACGCGAGCAAAACGTAGATCATCAGCGCCGGTAACGTCGCGAAGCTACCGTACACTTTCGAATAGTTGAAGACTTGCTTTACGAGGAATCCGAACGAGCTTTGCACCAAAAATAGTCCCGCCAAGCTGACGAAGCTCGCGGTGAAGGCCACACGCCAGCGCACCTTCACGGGTGGCATCAGTTTATGGATGCAAAGAAGCACGCCCAAAATGAAGAGCCATCCGTCGCCGAGGAAGCCGACCGTGTCGCCGAAAATGGGAATCGCGGTGACCGTCACGAACAGCGCCGCGGCCAGGGGAAGTCCCAATAGCGCCAGCCAGTAGAACAGGTAGCGCTTCCAGGCGCGGTGTTTGTGCTTCTGGCTGAAGATGAGTTGGATGCCGAGATCCAAGTCCCGCAGGATTTGCAGACTGCCGATCAAAAGGAAGGCCGCCCCGAAGACCCCGATGTGGGCGTTCTGCAGACGTCCGACCGACTTCTTCACCCAGGCGAGCGTTCCCGGCCCCATGGTGTCGCGGAAGTGGTCGAGCATCAGGGTTTCGATTCTGGGCATCAGGAAGTCGAAGCGATCCAGAAAAGCGATCAAGCCGAACACGACGGCGAAGAAAGGGATCAGCGACAGAAGCGTCGTGAACGACAGCGAATTCGCCAGCAGGTTCAATTGCGTTTTCGACAGCGTTTTCCACAGGCGCCGGGCCCAGGCCTTCAATCCCACCATGCCCTCAGCCTAAAGCGCGCGCGCCGGAATGTATAGCCGCGGGGCCGGTCAAAGGGCCGGAGCGCGCGACCCGTGGCCCCGTTCCCTTTCGGCTATGGCACAATGAGGACATGCGGTGGTTCTTTATCCTTTCGGTCGTTCTGCACGCTTTTCTGTTCGTTGGGCTCGCGCTCTACCTGCGCTCCGGCTCGGGCGCGTCGGGCTCGCCGTTCGCGGAAACCTTGCCGACGTCCACGACCCATCCGGCGATGGGTTTACTTCCGGCGCCGGAAGTAAAACGATCGGGCGCAAATCCGCGTGAACGTGTTGAATTCGAAATCGTGGAAACCCTTGTCCGGCCGACGAACGCCGAGACCGCCACGCCGACCAAAGCGGCGGTTCGTCCCCCGGCGGTCCCGAAACCCGCCACTGGATTTAAGCTGAAGCAAGTTGAGGGATACCACATCACGATCGCCCCCAGTTTTACCGGGGCGCCGGTGGAAGAAAAAGCGGCAAAACCAGAATCGGCCGAAGCCGGGGTGGCCGTGAAGGGGCCTGCGAAGGAAGAGCCCGTGGCCGTCCCGTCGGACGTCCCACTGCCGCCCGGGTTCGTGCCGGCGGCGCAGGTTCAAGGGGAAGACTAAATCTTAGGGGAGCAGCACGCGTTCGGCGCGCGCCTTCGCGTTGTACTCGCTGCCCATTTCGTATCCGTAGGCGCCCGCATCCGCGATGACCAGTCGATCGCCCTCTTGCATGACGGGGAGCGGACATTTCTTCGCCAGAAAGTCGGACGACTCGCAGATCGGACCCACGACATCGTAAACGTCATCGGCGACACCTTCGCGCATCGGGAAGACGCGGTGAATGGCACTGTAAAGCGACGGGCGGATCAAATGGTGCATCCCCGAGTCGACGATCAGAAAGTTTTTGTACGGAGTCGTCTTCACGTATTCGACCGAAGTCACCAGCACGCCGCTGTGACCGACGATCCAGCGACCCGGTTCAAGTTGCAGCTGGTAGGGACGACCCGCGAGTTCCGCCAAGACCATCCGTGCGTACTCGCGCAGGAGTTCGGCTTCGTCGGCATGACGATCGGCTTCGTAGTAGATGCCCAATCCGCCGCCCAAATCGAGGTTCTCGATTTTGAAACCCGCGGTTTCGACTTCTTTCGCGAAATCCAAAACCCACAGCAAGGCGTCGCGATAGTCGTGCAGTTTGAAAAGCTGTGACCCGATATGCAATGTCAGTCCACGAAAGTGCAACTGCTGTGGATGGGCCTTCAGTACGTCCAAACAACGAAGGGCCGCGCCCTTTTCGAGGCCAAACTTGTTCTCGCGAAAGCCGGTCGTGATGTAGGGATGGGTTTCCGCGCTGATGTCGGGATTCAAGCGCAAAGCCACGGGGGCCTTGACGCCCAGCTCGGCCGCGACTTTCTGGATACGCAAAAGTTCGGGCTCGCTTTCGACGTTGATTTGCTGGATGCCGGCGCGCAGGGCCGCCCGAAGCTCGTCCACGGATTTTCCCACGCCCGAGAAGACGATGCGGTCCGCGGGGAATCCGGCCTGCAGCGCGATCGCGAGTTCGCCGCCCGAAACGATGTCCACGCCCGCGCCCAGCTTCGCCAAGTTCGCGAGGATTTCGGGATGGGAGTTCGACTTCATCGCGAAGTGCAGCTCGGCCTTGCCGTCGAACGCGTCGACCATCGTTTGGTAGCGACTCGCGATGCCGCTCCATTCGTAAGCGTAAAACGGCGTGGCGCGATCTTGCAGATCCGCCAGGCGGTGCTCTTTCAAGCCGAAAACCAATTCGCCGTTTTTGTACTTCAGGAAAGCCATGGCTTAGTTGTTATCCAAATCGAAGCGGGAGTGCATCGCTTGCGCCGCTTTGGTCAGATTTTCGCTATCGATGACGGCGCTGATCTTGATCTCGGAGGTCGTGACCAGATGGATCGGCACGTTTTGTTCGTTCAAAACTTCGAAGAAACGTGCCGCAACACCGGGGTGATTCCGCATGCCGACGCCGACGACCGAGATCTTCGCGACTTTGTCCATGACCGTGATATCGGTTTTCGTGCCTTTGAGCAGACCCGCGAGCACCGTTTGTGTGAGCGGCATATCTTCGACGGTCGTCGAGAACGCGATCTTCTGACCTTCTTGCATCTCGGATTGCGTGATGATGTCGACGACGACGCCTTTTTTCGCGAGCTCGTCGAACAGACGCGCCATGAACTGCGGTCCTTTCTCGACGGGGAAAAGTTGGAAGATCACGGTGTTCGGATCGTGAGTGACGGATGTGACCGCGGCGTTTTCCATGATTTCTCCTTCGGGGACGATCCAGGTGCCGGACCGTTTTTCAAATGTACTGCGGACGTGAATGCGGACGTTGTACTTCGCGCCGATTTCGACCGAGCGGATATGCAAGACTTTCGAGCCCAGCGACGCCATCTCCATCATCTCGTCGAATGACAGACGGGGGATTTCGCGGGCTTTGGGAATTAAACGAGGATCCGCCGAAAAAACGGCGGGAACGTCCGTGTAGATTTCGCATTCGCCCAGACCCAAAGCCGCCGCGACCGCGACGCCCGTGGTGTCCGATCCGCCGCGCCCGAGCGTCGTGATGTTCATGCGCTCGTCGACCCCTTGGAAGCCGGCGACCACGGGAATGATTTTTTCCTTCATGCAGCGTTCGATCTCGGCGGTCGAGATGCGCTGGATGCGCGCCTTCGAGTGAATCGAATCCGTGTGAATTCCCAACTGGAACGCGAGGAAGGGCTGCGCGCGCAGGCCGCGTTTCTCGAGCGCGATGCAAAGCAGACCGACCGAAACCTGCTCGCCCGAAGCGACCAGCAAGTCGTACGCGGCGCCACGGTAGCGGGGATCGATCGATTGCGCGAGCGAGACCAGGCGATTGGTTTCACCCGACATCGCCGAGACCACCGCGATCGGGTACACGCCCTGACCGACGGACTCTTGCAGAAGATCCGCGACGGCCTCGATGCGCTCGATACTGCCGACGGAGGTGCCGCCGAATTTTTTGACGATCCATCCGGGCCAAGCGCTTGGACTTTGGGCCGGGGACGAGGTTTTAGAAGCGGTATTGGCGTTCATGATTGAGGCATTAAAGAAAAGCGGCTCGGGATGGTCAACGGTAAACTCTGGACCTATGTCAGGTTTTCCGTCGTCGGGGCGCGGGGAGAGCCGGAATGTTTCAACTTCGCGGTCCGGTTTCCGAAAAGAATTTCGGAGGAACAGCTCTATGTCGCATCCTTTGTGGACGCTTTATAACAGTGTCACCGAACAAACTATCGAGAATCTCGATGTTCCCGGTGCCGTGGGCGCTTTGAGCACTTACTCCATGGAAGAGCTCGCCGTCTGGTTCGCCTGGCATGAAGGATTGTCAGACTGGAAACCCATTTTGGAACTGCCGGAGTTCGCGGGTCAGCTTCAGCCGCAGTCGGAAGTGACTCAGCCGGCGATCCCGGCCAAGCCCGCTTTGAGTTTGGTCGCCGAACCGGCACCGACCCCGGCGGCACCGACGCCCGAGCCGGTCGCCCCGGAGGCGCCCGTCCCCGTCGAACCTCTCGCGGAGGCCGCTCCCACTCCCGCACCGGTCACGACCGAAGCGTGGGAACCCGAGGTTTTCGAGGAGGATGTCTCTGAGAAGACCGCGTTCGGTTACCGCCCCCCGCAAGATGAAGTCACGAAGACCGTCGAAGTGACGGTCACCAACTTCGAGGTGACCGAGGTCACCGAAGTGACCGCCATCGGTCACGCGGCGCCTACCCCGGCGGCCCCCGTCGCGCCGGCTCCGGCTCCGGTCGCCGCTCCGCTGCCGACCCCGTCGTTCGAAGTCCCCGCCGCCGCATGGACGGCCCCGCAGGTGGACGCTCCGGTCGAGTCCGCTCCGCCGGCTTCCGCGCCTGCGGACGTCGCCCAAACGGATGACGGCACTCACCTCTTCTGGATGACCGAAGGTCCCGACGGGCAAATGCAACCCGCAAGTCTTGATGAGATGACGGGAAGCCACGTCCATACGGGCGCGGCGCCGGTCGTTTTGTCGGAAGAATCCGAGCATCTTGCCGCGCAAGCGGAGTCGATGCCCGAACATGGCGATTCGGTCGTGGCGAAAGTTGGCACGCCCTCGCGCCAAGCTTCGTTTCCGCTCGCGAGCGGTTCGGCTCCGGGCGGTACTCCCGCATCGAGCGCTTCGAACAGCTCGGGCGCCGATCGCCGTAAGTATCCGCGTTTCGACATTCGTTATCGCGTGATCGTACGGAACGACAATCTGACCTTCCGGACATTCAGCCGCAACATTTCTTTGGGCGGAGTCGCTCTGGAAATGCCGGTGCCCGAAGCGCTGCTGGGTTCGGAATGCCAAATCTACGTTGGCAATCCGCGCACGGGTGAAAACATCCGTTTTTCCGGGAAGCTTGTCGCCAATCGCAACGACTCGCAGTTCTTCGTGTTCTTGAAGTCGTCGCCCGACAGCCTGACCAAACTGCAAAAGTGGGTCGAGGCGCACCAGTCGCACAGCAAACGCGCGGGTTGATCCCGCGCGCCGGTCCACCCTATCGGGATGAAGTGAACTGCCAGGGGTAATTGACGATCGTCGATTGCCCATTCGCCGATTTCGGCCATTGAATCCCGCGCACCACGTCCAAAACGCAACCTTCGAGCGAGGGCAGTTTCAATTCACTGCGTTCGAGCTTCGCGTTCGAGGTCGCCCCGTTCGCCGTGATCGTCCAGCTGAGGACCATGCGGCCTTTGATTTTCGGTTTTACGAGCAGTGCTTTTTCGTAGCAGTTTCGAATCTCTTTGTTGTACGTGCGGATGGTCCGCAGCACCGAAGCCCGATCTAATCCACCCGTCACGCTTTCGCGACCGGTGTTGCCGCGGGCATCGTTGTTCGTATAGCGCACGCTCGCCAGGCTTCCCGATTCGGAGCCCTGCAAACTACCCAGATTATTCACGGCGCCTTGATCGGACGCTTTCACCGAGGTCGAAGCTTCGTCCAAAGAACGGCCTTTGTCGCGATCGGCGATTTCGCCAGCGGGCGCCTGTTTCACGACGAAGCCGCCCTTACCGGAAGCGGTGTCCGAAACGATCCCTTGATTCAACACGCGGTCCGCCTTCACTTGGGCGTCTTTTTTCGCACGTAAATTGGCGAGCAGCCCCATCTTCGTGACGTCCTTCTTTTCCGCCGGGGCGGAAGGACGGTTTTCTTTCGGCGGAGCTTTTTCCGGAGCGACGGCTTCGGCTTTCTGCTGAATCACTTCCTGTACGGGAACATTCGACATCGGCACGGCCTCTTCGCGAGGTTGCGCGGGCTCGAAAAGTTCCTGCTCTTTTTCCGAGGGCGGCGCGGGCGGGGGCAGCGAGCTGACCACGACCTGCGCGATCCGCGGGGGCGTGGGATCTTTGATGGCTTCCTCTAACGGCAGTCGCGCAACGATGAAGATGACCAGCATGAGCACGGCGAGCGCGCCCACGTTCCACAAAAGGAACGGGTCCTTCCAGTTGATGCGTGGTGCGGGCGGGGATTTGACCTCGGGGACCAGACGTAAATAGTAATCGTGCAGGTTCCAACGAACCTGCAGCAGATCGTTCGGCCCCAGAACGGTTTCCTTCAAGTCATCCTGACGAATCGGGAAGCCCCGCAAGTAGGCCCGGGCCTCGGGGACGCGCTCGAGACTGAATTGTGCCCGTGACTCGTGCGGCGTGTGCATCATGACCTGAGGCAAGTCGGGAAGCGCGTGGTAACCGATCTTGAAGGTTCCCAGCTGGGTATGGCTGATATCGACCACGCGTTCACGTTGGGAATCGACGGTCACGATCTCCAGAATTTGCGACTCACTGTGGAAGGTGTAGGACGTATCGTCTTCGTCGCGGTGCTGACGCAGGCGCGAGGACAGAAGTCCCTTCTTCACTTGGGTTTCTGCGAGGGGATCGAAGAACCAACGGAACTCGAAATCCGAAACGGCGACTTTTTCCCGTCCGATGAGTTGCCCCATCCCGGAGCCCGTATCCGACGCCGCCGTCGCGTCCACGGAAGCCGCATCGGCCGCGATGCCGGCGTAAATGTCGAGGATGGACCAGTCCATTTCACCGGGTTGGGGCTCGCCTTCGCCGATCCACTCGATCAAGAAGTGGACGGGGCGGATGCCGGGATAGCGCAGGACGATGTCGCACGCCGGGGAGCGACCGACGAGTACACTCGCTTTGTCGACCGCTGCGCGGGTCAGCTCACGTCCGTTTTTCGAAATCTCCAGAACCCACATTATTTAAATCCGTCCTATTTGCCTTGGCGCCGGTAGAGGGGTTTGCGGTTGCGTTCGACCGCATGGAAGTCGTTGAAGTTGCCACGTAGATACATGACCGCGTCCAGATCGGGCGTTCCCACGTCCATCTGCAAGAAGAGCTGCGGCGCCTTCCGTTGCCCTTCGATGACCTCGGTTTCGAAATCCAAAACTTTGCCGGCATTGGCACCGGTTTCGGTGATCTCGACGTCTTCCTGAGCGAAGGCGAGGCTCGCGGCGAAAAGGGGAATAAGGGCGAGGACTCGTAGTTTCATCGTTACTCCTTCGCCGCCGACAGGCTGAGGTTTTTCCACTTTTCGAAAAGATCTTTTTGTCCGAGCTCGTTCAGTTCGCTGGCGACATAACGGGCCAGGCCCGGATTGGCCGGTTGCGAGAAAAGAATGCGGGTCCGCAGCTCAAAATAGGCGCCGCCCGCAAGCCCTTCGGTTTTCCACTGATCCAGCGCGATCAGCGCGCCGGCATACTGTTTCTTCTTCAGCAAATCTGCGACGACATCCGTGGCTTCACCTTTCGGCGTGGGCCAGCGATCGAGGGCCGGGAAGGCCAAAGGCGACGCCGGCGATGCGGCGGCGTTCTTTTCGACGCCCGCGGCGATTTTTCGATACTCGGCCGCTTGTTTCGTGAATTCACCGGCAAGTTCCGCGATGGCGGCCTTGTATTCCGCGACTTGGGCCTTCGCCAGGCCGTCGGGGAGGGGGGCCTTCTCGAGCACGTCGGCGGTCCGCTCTTCCGCTTTTTCGGCGGCCTTCAAGATTTCGATTTGTTCATTGGGCGCGCGGCCCTCGAGGTCCTTCACGACACGCGTGCGAAGCCCGCGCACTTTTTCGGCGGCGGTCTGCGCTTGGGTTTCGTATTTCGCTTTCGATGTCTTCGCGGTGGGGAAAGTGATCTTCGCCAAGTCCTTCAGGGCTTTAGAGGCACCCGCGGGCGCGACGGGACCGTCGTAGACGCCGCGTAGAGCCCCTTTCAATTTCGCGGGCACGACGGGATCCAGACGTTTTTGGTCGACCTGCAATGCCAGTAACAGAAGTTTCTTCTCGTTTTCGTTGCGCGGTGCCTGCGCGCTGAGTTCCTTGATCAAGTTTTCGGGAAGGGTCAAAGCCCACACGCCGAAGATGTACTCCCGCGCTTTGGTATCTTTGATGGAAAGCCCGGCGCCGCCGTTCAATCCTACCGTGGCCGAAGCGAAGGCGAGCTCCAAGACGCCCTTCTGCGGAGAAGCGGCGTAGTCCTGGGTCATCGCGATCGCTTTGGCGAACTCGCCTTTGCGCAAGTGGTACTGCGCGAGACCTTGAATCTGCGCGCCGTAGGCTTTGGCGCGACGGGCGGCGGGAACGTTCATCAGTTCACCGCTCGCCTGATCGAACATTTTGCGCTCAAGCAGTTGCTCGATCAGGTTTTTGCGGGCCACGTCCGCCTTTTCGGCGTCGGGATTCGATTTCAAGAATTCGCTGACGTTCTTCGCATAGTCTTCGAACTTATTCCCGGCCAAGTTTTTCTGCGCGAGTTTCAAGTTCGCCTCACGCGCGAGCGCGCGGGCGTCCTCGCTGAATTTGTCTTGCGTCAGTTTGAAGTCGGCGTTGGCGACGTCGAAATACTGTTCGGCCTGGAAACGCGCGAACTGCTGGCGGTAGAAAGACTCGGTGGTTTGCTCAAATTGATGGATCTTCGCGGCCAACGCGGCGGCATCGTCGAACTTCTTCTCATCCTGTTGCAAGCCGACCAGCCGTTTGGCGACCAGCGCCCAGTCCGCGTCGGGTTTGCGGTCGGCGATGAAGGTTTCCAGGCTTTGTCGAAGTTGCGGCTTCAGCGAGGCGTTTTCGGGAACCAAGTTGTCCAACGCGCGTAGCCGGCTCATTTGCGCGGCTTTGCGTAGGTTGGCGCCGGTTTTGGAGTCTTCCATGATGCGGTTCGAGACTTCGAGCGCGCACTTGTGCTTTTTCTGTTCCTCGCAGACCTTGATCCACAGCATGTACGAGTTTTCGCGTTCCCGGGAGGCCTGATAGTAGGAAATGTGGAAGAACAGCGCTTGCACCAAGCGGTCGGTGACAACGCCGGGTTCGATGTTTTCGGCGGTCTTGATCTTGCCGTTCAAAGTGTCGACGTGCGCGCGGATCAGGTGGAATAACTCCTGCTCGAGGTCGTTCGCCATCTCGCCCCACCGGGCCAGACCGGGCTTCCAACCGATCTTTTCGATTTCGTCCCGGATCGTGATGAATTCATTATAAGGCTCGGTCGCGGCGTACTCACGTTGCGATCCACGCAAAGTGGAAACCAGAATCTGCAGCCGTTTCACCGGATCTTTTTCGATCTTGGTCAGCTCGGCCAATAGTTCGGGTTTACGCTTCGTCGAGCTTTGCGTTTGGAAAAATCCGTAAACTTGAACCAGGAATTCGCCTTGGGAATCGCGGTCATCTTTGAAATTCGTTTTGGCGAACTGAATGATGTCCGTTTCGCCACGGTGAAGCGTGACGACGTAGGCAAGGTCTTTCAAAGCGTCGTAGCCGAAGGGACCCGCCGCTTCTTTACCCGCGATCATCAAGAAGTGTTTTTCGGCTTGATCGAGGTTGTTCAGATTCACGTAACACCAAGCCATCTTGTAGATCGCGAGGGTTTTCTGTGAGTCGTTATATTTCTTGAAATGGCGCTGGAAGATATCGAGCGAATCTTGGTAGCGGTCTTTTTCGAAGGACTGCTCGGCCAGAAAGAGCGACAGCGCCTGACCGTAGTTCGCCTGCGGATCGATGTCGATCGCTTGGCGGAAAGATTCCGCGGCGGCATTTTCATCGTTCAAGTTCAGGTGCGCCAATCCCATGTAGTACGCGGCCCGTGAGCGTTGGGCGGGGGCCAGACCACCGGCCGCGAGGACGGGTCCCAAACTCGTCACGACTTTGCGATTGGCGTCGCGTTCATTTTTCTTCTCAACCGCGGTCAGTTTGTCTTTCGCCCGGTAGGCTCCCGAGAGCGCCAAGTAGGTCCCGGCCTCGGAAAGCGTCAGCTTCGCGCGTTTTTCCGGATTCCGCTCGCTTTTGATGAGCGTTTGGAAACCTTTGATCATCGAGATGAGTTCTTTCGTCGATTTACTGGAAAGTTCACCCTGCGAAATCAAAAGGTCCGCTTGAACCACGCGGCCGGGTTTCTTGCGTACGACTTTCGCATCGGATTTCGCCGAGGCCGCGTTGGCCACGTTCCGTTGGGTGGTCGGTGCCGTCGCGCGCGCGTTGGCCTTGGGCTTTTTCGCCCAAACGGCATCCGGGATCAGGGGGGCCAGCGCGAGGGGAAGTAGCAACCCCATCACCGCGACGGCCCGTTTTATTTGGCCTCGGTTTTGGCGCACTGACTTTCTCCGATATACAAATGCTGTCCTAATTCATCGATCCAATCTTCGGCGTCTTCCACGGGCCAGAATTCACGCCGACTGGCCATCAAGGCCCCGCGATCGGGAACGACATCGGTCACGATGATTTCCTTGTCCAAGGCGACCGACAGCCGAGAATACGCAAGGACGGTTTTGAACTGCGATTCCAGGCGACGACGTTCGGAAGCGAAGCGGGACTCGAGGGCCTTCATGATGCTCGCTTGTTCCCTTAGTTTGGCGTCCTTATTCTTGTCGGCCGGAACTTCCGCGGTCGCCAACTTGTACAAAACCTTCGTTTCCACGTCCGATTGGGCCCACTCTTCCAGTCGGTAGTTGCCGGCCTTCGGGTCCAGACGTTTCATGATGGTTTCGACGTTCGAAAGGGCCTTTTTATGTTCGTCCATCCGGCAGAGCTTTTTGAACAGGTAAAGTTGAACCAAATAGGTCTCGGGCTCAAGGTAACTCGAGAAATAGGACGACTGCTGCGAGGCGATGGCCCCCATCGCGCGGTCATAACGTTTCGCGCGGAAGGCGGCCCACATCTTTTCGAAAAGGACTTGGCGGAACTTGTAATAATCCGGCGGAATCCACTCGTAGACTTCCATGGATTCAAGGTACCGGCCGGCTCCGTAAAGGGTGCGCGCCATATTGTGCACGACCGTCCAATACAGAAAACGGGGCGCGCGCGATCCGCGACGCATTTCTTTTTTTAGATGTCGGGCGACGATTTGGTACATGCGGAAGGCGTCGTTGAACTTCGACTGCGATTGCAATGCATCCGCGCGCGTGAGCGACGTATTGATTTGCCGTTCGACTTTCGAAGTGGGCGCTTTCACGGGTCTGAGGCGATCCCATTTGGCCAGGTAATCGAAACCGACTTGGGGGCGTTCATACAGAATTTGACGGACTTCCCACCACTGTTTGAAGGTCCGCGGCCGGGTGGTGAGCTGTTTCACCAAAACCCGCGCAAGGACGTCGTCACGCAGATCCACCGCGCCCTGGACTTCCTTAACCAGCGAATCCACCGAAGCGGGAGCCTGCGCGAAAGCGCCGGTCGCCGTGACTACTAAGATTGTCGAGATCCAATACCGCATCATCAGTCTCCAACCGCCACGAACAGGATGGATTGGAAACCCGAATCCCGGTAAAAGCGCAGAACATCGTACACGTCCCGGTAGGGGGTGTTCGCGTCGGCCACGATGTTCAAAAGGTAACCCGATTTTTTAATTTCGTTCGGTAGGGCCGCGAGGTATTCCCGGATGGCCTGACGCTGGATCGCGAGGTTTTCGCTTTCCGAATTGGGACGGAATTCCACGAGCGAGGCTTTCGACTCGTTGATCGACAAGGTTACCTTACCGTCATGAATCGTGACCTGCGGCGCGCTTTGAACCTGCGCGGTGTTCGAGGAGCGCGGCAGCTTCATCGAATTCGGCTGGAAAATGGAACTTTCCCCGAAAACCGTTCCCATAATCAGGAAGATGATCAGGATCGCGCAAATATCAATCAGCGCGGTGAGGTTCAAGGTGATGATCTCACGGTTGGGTCGGCGTCGAAAAAACATGTTTGAACCTCCTTTCTTTCTTTACTCGGACGTACGTGCGTCGACTTCGTTATATGAATACAAAACCACGTCCGGCAGCTGCTCGCGCGCGCCATCCATCATGGCGATCAGGATCTGGTAAGGGATCTCCGCGGATAGCGACATCTGCAGCGTGTTTTCATTCGGGTACTGATCTTTAAACTTTTTCACGAGCGCGCGGGTTTCGTCCTGCACGGTCATGGCCCGGCCCACCAGGAATTTGGGGGCGACGAGCGCCGTCTGCGCACCGGGTTTGGCCCCGCGCCACTCCAAGCGGATCTGCAAAGAATTGTCGCGGATGTAGGCCATCATCTTCGGCGCGAGTGGTTCGGTTTTTCCGGGCTCGGACATCACGGTGGTGACCGAGGAGGGCGGGACTTGCAGATTCGTAAAGCCCATGAACGTCGTCGACAACAATAGAAAGAAAATCACGCAGATCAACATGTCCATGATCGGCACGATATTCAGATCGATTTGGTTGCGACGTTGCTCGCGGCTAAACATTTCATCCATTCGACTGGCCGCGCTCCGATTCTTCGATCCAGGTGATCAATTGATAACCTGCGTTTTGGGCGTTGCCGACAATGTCGTCGGTCTTCGAGGTACAAAGCGTGTGGATGATCATCGCGATGACCCCGATGGTCAGACCGGTCGCGGTCGCGTACATGGCTTCGGAGATCCCGCGGCCCAGCAGCTCACCCTTGGTGGAGGCGTCGGCCGAGGCGATCGCCTCGAAGGTTTTGATCAGACCCGAAATCGTTCCGAGCAGTCCCAAGAGCGTCGAAACCCCGGCGATCAAGGCGATCAACGGAACCCGGCGTTCGCACTTACGGGTGACGTCGAGCACCGCGCCGCCCAGGGCAGAACGGATCGCTTCGCGTCCGTGTTCGATGGCCAGCAGACCCGACTTCAAGACGGACAGCTCGGGTGAACTCAGGTTTGAATTGCAGACTTGGATCGCCGAATTGTAGTCGCGGCGGAGAACCGCTTGGCGAACTTTGGTCAACGCATCCTGCGCCTGAATCGAAAGTTTAAAGTAGAGGGTCGAGATTCGGTCGTAGGTCAGCACGGCCAAGATCACGCCCGAGGCGAGAATGAACCACGCGGCGGCCCCGCCATGCGCGATTACGGTTTGAATTGCGGTGAAGATTCCCACGTTGCTCCCCCTAGAAATAGAACATGAGCCCGGACTCGATGACGGCCACGGGATTGGATTGTTTTTTTCCGTCTACGATTGTTTCCAGCATGTTGAGGCCGGTTCCGATACGCAGGTTGAACCACGGATAAAGAAAGTAAGTCTTCCCGACGAGCAGGGCCAACCGGCTACCGGTTCCGGTGTCGAATTGGATGAGCGAATAGCCGAACTTGAAGAACGTATCGGACCGAACGATCGAGTAGGGACCCCAAGAATCTTTTCCGTAGGCCGGAAGCCAAAGCAGTTCGATTCCGTACTGCGAGGTCGGCTTCGCGGTCTTGATCGCGACACCGGGGGCGATCTCTTGCAACTTTTTGACGATGCTGCGGTCCTGCGTAATGAAGGCG